>JAFVAA010000009.1 GCA_017476305.1 Lachnospiraceae bacterium | reverse complement strand
ACCATCTACGATCGTCTGTGAAATGTTCAAAATATTGATCTGATGATTTGCCAAATAGGTACATACCCTTGCTATGATTCCCACACTATCCTTTCCAACTACTGTAATGACTGTTTTCTTCATTTCTGCCTCCATTTTAAAATTTTTATCAAAAAGACACCAGTTCTGACGGCTGTTCCCTTTCTGCCACTGACATCGAAAAAGGAAGCGTCGTCATCCCAAGCCCCTCCCAAAGCTCACACTTCACAGCCTCATAAGCAAGCCCTGGATAATTATTTTCCTTTGATAAATGTGCTAAAAACACATACTTCAGGCGTTTATGCCAGAGCTTGCACAAAAGCTGTCCTGCAGCTTCATTGGATAAATGTCCTCTGCTCCCTAAAATACGACACTTCAGCTGATACGGATAGCTCCCCGCCTCTAACATACTGATATCATGATTTGCCTCCAGAAAAAGACAATCACTTCCAGACAAATGATGGATCGTACTCTCATCATATACCCCCAGATCTGTAGCGATACCCACCTTTTTCCCGGCAGTCTCCACCGTATAGCAGACAGGCTCCGCTGCGTCATGGGACATGGAAAAGGGCGTGATATGAAACCTTCCTATCGCAATTGGTTCATCGGAATACACCTGATATAAATTTTCTCTTTTCATGTCCTGATTTTTATCCTTTAATAAAAGCTCATCTAAGGTCCCTCCCGTAGCAAAGACCGGGGTTCCGAACATCTTTGCCATCATCGGGATTCCCTTCATATGATCCACATGCTCATGTGTCACTAAAATACCGCTAAGCTCCTCCGGCTCCACTCCAATCGCATGAAGACCATCCACGATGCGTTTTCTGCTGATTCCCGCATCAATCAGTACATGATCCCTTCCTTCGCCGACATAGATACAGTTTCCACTGCTTCCACTGGCAATACTGCATACCTTCATTTTTTCCTCATTTCTGTTCAGCTGTTATTTACCCATTGGATAATGACCTCGGAACCCTCCTCCAAAGGCTCCGTAAAATCACATTCCTTTCCATCTACCTTAAGCTCCAGTCTGTCTCCATGCGGAATCGCCGTATCCACCGGATAAAAATCCAACACATCTACTAAAATATAGTGATCTTTTCTTTTCAAAATCACATATTCTCCATTCACTGTGATCAACATATCCCGCGGATCCGTTTTCTGCGGGATGGAAACCTTCTTTTCCTCACTTTCGGATTTCGTATCCTCTGCCTCATCCTCCTCCGGGGCAAAAATTTCTTTCACGAACTCCCTGTCTACAGTTCCGTCTATAGCAGGCTCTTCCTCCTCAGAAGTCTCCTGTGGTGTCTGCACCTCCGAAGCTGCAGGTACACCTTCCTCTCTGCCTGCACCCTTCTCTCTGTCTGCAGCCTCCGTTTCTGTCCCTGTCTTTTCTGCCGGCTCCTCTGTATCTGCATGGATATCTGCCTCTGCCGTTCCTTCCTGCGCAGCTGTACCAGTGCTTTCCCCTGCCTTCTCCTCTGCAGACGGAACTTCTTCTTTCTTCGCTTCCACCGGCGTGACTTCCTCTGTCTTTTCTGCTGCCCGGGATGCCTCCCCTGTTTTCTCCTCTACGGGCGCTGCTTCCTTCGTCTCTTCCACAGGACTTTCACTATAAGAGGACGGTGCGATCGTCTCCCCGCCGATATAATCAATCGGAATCTGCTCCGTCACCTCACAGACAATGGTGAAATTATCATAAATTTTCGTTTCCATATCTGCCGGCAGATGATTTACCGTCACATTCGCATAGCCCGGAATATCCATCACCTCAAGCACCTGCTTCAATGTATAGTAATTCAGGATCTGGATATGATCCTCGTTCTTGATTTCATAATATCCCGTAACCATCTCCCCATTTACCAGAACATAGCGGGCACAATCGATATGATTGTCATTAAAGGTAAAGCTAAGGGTAGACTTAAATTCCGGAATCTGTCCAACCGTCAGATGCGCCGCCTTTCCCTTCGTAGAAGGCACAATCTCAATCTTATCATTTGAGGTGATTGGCGTATTGATTCCAGTTTCTTTTCCATTTATATGAATGACTGCAGCCTCTCCACGCTCCCCGCGCATCATCCTCTTTTCCCCATCCACATAGTAGTTAATGGTATCCCCACGCTGAGGAAAAAGCTGCTCGTTCGGAAAGCCCATCTGTAAAGCGGCATCCATGATCGTTAATTTATTGTTATCATACAATTTTATTCTCTCGCCATTGACATTGACAAAGATAAAGTTATTTCGCTGTTCATAAAAATTCAAACAAATACCGATCGGCGTCACGAGTAGAGAATCTATATTGATATCCTTTTGGAAAAATTCGATATTTCCAAGCACCTCTTTTCCACGCAGTGCCACTCTCTCCACAGTAATATCCTGATACTCCGCGAGACTTTCCACAAATCCGCTGATCTTCCCGCCACCACCTACGACAAATACAGCACTGACAGCCTTTCCACCATTTAATTCGGTAATCTTATCGGAAATACTTTTCGTAATCGACTGCACCGTATCCTTTACCAGTGTTTCAATCTCGTTCGATGGAACGGTCTGCTTTAACCCCATGATGTCGTAGTATTCTACCTCATCCTTTTCAGAAACTTCCCGCTTCATACGGTCTGCCTCCGTAAAATCCGTCAGATAACGCTTTGCGATACACTCAGTAATCTCATCTCCTGCTGCCGGAATCATGCCGTAGGCAATGATACTTCCATCCCGTGTGATGGAAATATCGGAGGTTCCCGCTCCTACATCGACAAGAGCAATGTTCAACAAACGAAACTTATCAGGAATCGCTACATTAATTGCCGCAATCGGCTCTAAGGTCAGATTGGCCACATACAGACCGGCACGCTCCACTGCGGCATATAAACCGTCCACTACCTCATCCGGTAAAAAGGTCGCAATTAACTCTGTACGGATATCAGAGGATTTATGCCCCTCCAGATTTGAAATCGGATAATCATTCTGATAATACTGTTTTACAGAATAGCCCACACAATAAAACCTCACATCATCGGATTGAAGCTCTTTTCTAAGAATCTCATAGGCATTTTCCACGCCGAGCATGTCCAGGGAATAGATATGGTCTCCTGTCACCACTGTTTCGGAATTAAAGTGCATGTCTGCAGAAGCCTCTACGGTCTTTAGCACACGGCCGGCGGCAGCGATGCATACATCGTGGTATTTCCTTCCTGTCAATTCCTCCAAATCCTTTTCGATCTTCCGGATCGACTCTGCGACCTGGCCAATATCGTGAATCTGTCCATCTAACATCGCTCTGGTCTCATGCTCTCTGGAGACCTGTGCCACCACGATAAAATGCCCGGCATTATTTTTATATCCCACCGTTCCCACGATATTTCTCGTACCGATATCCAGACCAAACACCAGATTTTCCGGAACATTTGTCATATCTATTTTTCCTGTTGCCTTCTTTTCTTCTACAGAATCCATCGACCTTATAAACCTCCCTTAGTTCCTGATCCTGTCCGAACCATATCCCTTTCCACACAGCCCGGACCAATCACCCGTGTAATAAACTGTCATCCTGTCTGACGAAACTCAAATGACATAAGTGGTTTTATTTT
>JAFVAA010000154.1 GCA_017476305.1 Lachnospiraceae bacterium | reverse complement strand
CGATGTCCTCCCCGGTCAGCGCACTCTGACCAGGATGATAGATATCCACGCCACTTAGCGTCAGTGCCCTGTCTCCCTCCAGATGGCTGATTCCATCCTGTATTCCATAAGAAAATCCTTCCGGATCATTTGGCTCCCCCACTTTTCTCCATCCAAAATCAAAATTCTGCGTGACAAACTGCTCCGGAGTCCGGTATTCATCAACGATTTTTCTCTGCCATGACAGAAAATCCGCAGCCGCCCTGCGCCTGAAACGATCGAACGCTACCGCCAGAGAAGCATTGATCGTTCCCCGCACATCCGGAAAATCCTCCCACCTGCCGATTCCATTGCTCCAATAGGCAAGTCCGAACGCATCATTTAATTGCTGCGTATCTCCAAACTGTTCCCTTAAATATTTGACAAAAGCTTCCTGGGCATACTTAGAAACCGTATCATAATGCTTCGTTTCATTATCTAACTGAAACCCGATCACACAAGTCCTGTTCTGTACCTCCTCACAGAGCTTTCTTATGATCCTTTCCGCATGAAAACGATACACCGGATGAAAGATGTCCATGGACTGCCTGTGACCATAGGGAATCTTCCCATCCTTTGTTTCCACCTGGATTTCCGGCTCCTTTTTTACCAGCCAGGGCGGAACGGCATAGGTCGGTGTCCCGATGATCACATCCATTTCATACTTTTCACATAGGTCTAAAGTCTGATGTAAAATCGAAAAATCAAATACACCATCCTCCGGTTCCCATGTACTCCAGGTAGATTCCGCGATCCGGATTTCATTCATACCGCCTTCTTTCATCCAGGAAATATCTGTCTCCGGTCTGCTTGCTAAAAGCTCCTCTGGCAAATACTCCGGATAGTATGCACAGCCAAACATCAGTCCCTTCCCCATCACCCTTCCTCCTCTACTTTATATTCAAAGAAATCAAAATCCGCATACTTTTTATGAAACAGCCTGTCGCAGACGAGGAGTCCTGCCATCGTTCCGGTAAACTCCCCTTCGCTGCAGAATTCATCCGAAAGCTTTGAAATATCAAAACATTCTCCTATCTTTTCAAAGGCTTCTCCGTCAAATCCGTAGGAAAACTGCACACTTCTTTCCCGGATTTTCAGACGGAGATAGATTTCCCGTTCCTCTACCGGAATACGTGTTTCCAAATGCTCCGTCTTTTCGCCATTTTCCATCTGCAGAATAGCCAGGGCACTCTTTCCCAGTGTCTCACTAAAATATTTTCTCAGATAGAGAAAATCCAAATTATCATAATAAAGCATCAGCCCCGCACTATGCTGATAGCGTTCCGGGAAAAAATCCATTTTCGTCGTCAGGGTACAGGAAAGACCGGTGAGCTTCCTCGCTAAAAAACTGACACGATTTTTAGAGGTCGGTGCCTCCTGTCCCCGTATCCTGATATAATCCGGTCTTTCTTTTAATGAAGCGAAGGTTTCCGGCAGAATTCTCGGTGCATAGTAAAAAATCGGAAGCGTTTCCTCCTTAAAATCATCAAAAAGCGTTCGTTCCGGAAATACCAAAGAAAGACTGTTCTCTTCCGGTATCCACTCTGGAATATCCGGCTCTTCTACCTCCTTTTTCGCAATCCTTCCTCCATCTGCCATACGAAGCCAGCCGTCCTCCGTCCATCTCATTTTCTGGATAGCACTTTCTCTTCCCAGAGTACAGCGAAGCTCCGGAGTAAACGGCCTGGAACACAGATGCACCAGACAGGCCTCTCCCCTTCCGGTATCAGTATAGCTTCCATGTCCACACTTCTGTAGCGGAGCATCCGGTGAAAAATATCTTGGTTTTAAATGATCCGTATCTGCCCTCTCATCATTCTCTGCTTCATTTGATGTAAGAATCGGATTTTCCGGGTCAGATACATACGGTCCAAAGGGTGCTTCTGCTCTCTGCATCGTCACAGCATGATAGTACCCCGTATCGCCCTCCGCACACATCAGATAATATTTTCCCTCATGTTTTGTCAGATGTGGTGCCTCTAAACATCCCCTCTTCGTAGCCCCCATAGAGATCCTTTTCGGATAATCTTTTACCTTCTTTTTCACAGGATCATATTCGCACAGGCAGATGCCACCCGGCTTCTGGTAGCCTTCCCTCGTCTCCCATTCCAAAGAAACGATATACTTTTTCTCCCCATCATGCAGCATACTCGCATCAAATCCGGCAGAGTGCAGATAGACCGGCTCGCTCCAGAGACCGCATATTTCCGGTGCTGTCATCAAAAAATTATCAATGTCAAAATACCTGCCATCCATAGAATTCATAATCCCATAGACAATGTAAAACAGACCATCCTCTTCACACCAGGTCAGACTCGGTGCCCAAATCCCTTTCGAAGCAGGCAGCTTTCGAAGCTCCGCCTGTCTTTCCGAAGTAATGATATTCGTAACCAGCTCCCAATGTTTCAAATCCCTCGAATGATACACGGGAAGTCCCGGCATCCACTCAAAAGAAGATACACAAATATAAAAATCTTCGCCACGCCTGGCAATACACGGATCCGGATGAAACCCCGGCAATATCGGATTTTGAATCATAACAGTCTCCTTTCCCTCTTCTGGCGCAATGTTTCTCTTAGGAATCTTCAGCCCCCAATCGGGAACCACCCCATGTCCACACATTTTCCGAGATCCCAGGAATCCCATCCTCTCCAGTCATCACTGGTGACGGTATCTAAAAGAAGCTTATAGCTCCAGTAGAAATATCCGCTCCCCTTTTTCCATGCCTCTAACTGGGCCTCTGCGACAGCCGCATAGATTTTTTTCTTTTCTTCCTCGGAAACTCCTTGGTTGCCTTCATAATTGATCCCATTTAATACGGTCTGTCCGCCTGCCGTATCCCTTCCGACTGCGGCAGAGTTAAAAAGACACCACTCTCCCACGACCACTGGTACATAGGATTCCACTTCCTCGACATCTCTTTCAAAATTCTCTTTAATAAACTTTACATACCCTTCTATCGTCTGTTCGCATCCCTGCATCTCCGCTACCATCAGATACAGATGGGTATCCAAAATAATATTTTTAAAATGCTCCTGTGTCAAAAACTCTTTCCAATCCTTCAGCCGAAATCCGTCATGGAACACCACATACTTTCCATCTGCCAGATTTGGATGAATCCGGTCATATGCCCTGGTATAAAAATCCTGTAAGAAATCTAACGTATTCGGCTTACTTCCTGCAGCAAGCTCCGGCTCCACCGGTTTATATCTTTCCTGAATGCCCATCGTCTCCCACATTTCCTCACTGACCGGTTCGTTGATCGGAGTGATTCCAAAAAGTCCCTCTCTCTCTCCATAGCGTTTTGACAGTTTTTCCAGCACATCCAGCACAAACTCTACTTCCTCCGGAGTCTGACTCCATTTACAAACACCACAGATCCCTCCATTGTCAAATCCATTCTGGGAAAGCGGTGCTGTATGGAGATCAATCAAAATCTGCAGTCCGTACTTTTCTGCCCAGGAAAAAGCATGGTCGAGTTCTTCAATACATCCGATGAACGGTGGACGGTCTCCAAAGATAAAGTACGGAACCGGAATACGTATGGTATTTAATCCGATTTTCGCAATCGTTGCAAAGTCCCTCTCCGTGATGTACTCACTCCTGTGTATCTTTATCCTTGCCTCATACACAGCAGGATCTAACCTTCTCGGAAGATAGTATTCATCTTCAGCATCCGTTCCCTCAAAAAGAGCCGGACTCATCCACTTTTCCAGCACCAGCCAATTTCCCAGATTCACACCTTTTATATACTTCTCTATCCCCATTTTCCTAACTCCTTTCTTTTTGTTTCCTTTCTAAATTGATTGATTTCGAAACGTTACTTCTTTCCTTTTTTCCGTTCATTCTGACATCCCTGCCGTAAGCTCCATACGATAGTCGTACAAAAACTTTCAAACTTTTCCCTGTGATGTTCTCTCCTCTGGAAAAGTTTTTAAAAATACCCTGTTCAAAATAATATCACCTGCAAATACAGAAACCGAAAAACCGCAAATAAAATACAAAAACATAACAACCGGTCTGGAAACAGGAAGAATCATATACAGCAGAGGCAGAAAAAGCAAAAGAAAACAAACACAGACCGTATACGGCAGATTTAAAATTCCGACCAGAAAGGAATTTTTAAAGGTCTGTAAGACCGGATTTCCATATCTGGACTGTAAAGCAAACACATAAGAAAAGATAAGCAGCCAGACTCCCTCTAAAACCAAAGCACTGACAAAAAGCAGTGAAAAAAAGGCAGTCCCCTCAAAAAGCGGCAAAAGATACGTTTGATCGATCAAAAGGAGTACGATGACTGCTAATAGAATCAGCCAGATTACCGTAGACTGACGAAATTCCTTTCGAAATGCTTTAAAAAATTCTTTTGCAATATAACCGTCCTCCTTTCGGAGCATCTGTAAAATCACATGATGTAGTGCCGTAAAAGAAGCTCCTATCGTAAACACAGGAACCGAGCAGAGCAAAAACAGAAGATTCAGCTCTACCAAATCAAATAAAAGTCCTAACCCCCGATTGACCGGAGAATCTAAGCCAAATAAATCCTTCATCTCACTCTTCCTCCCTGGGAACTGCATTTCATTTCCTATACAGTTTCTTTTCATTCTAATTTCTTATCGCCACCATTGCTTAGGAACTGTTAATCATAAACCGTTCCTCACTGTGCCAAATACTTTAAAAAACTGACCGCCATCTCTTTATGCCGTGCCGTCACAGGAATACAGGCAATCACTTCGCCCTCCCAGCCGGAAATCCCTGTCTTCCTTTCATAATCAGCTTTTATATCCAGCCCTACTGCCATAGGATCCTTCATGCCGGATGTATCTTTTGAAATCTGAATCTCACTCCGGTCCACTTCCTCTCCGGACTGCTTCTTTCTCTCATATTCGGAAAGCTTTTCCCTATCCAGATAAAAAACAGCTCCCTCATACGCCTGAAACAACTCTGTCCCCAAGGTTTTCTCCAACGCTCCCGCTGCTTCTCCCTTCGCCAGGTAGTCTGCGGAAGAAAGGTCACAGATTGCCAGGTCACAATCTCCTGCCGCGACCGTAACTACTATTTTCTGAAGATTTGCCATATTTGCTTCCTGGTCATTTTCTCCTGCGGAAGTACCATTCCATGCAGTTCCGATATCAAAAAAACAGTCCGAAGTTTTTGTATCGATTCCCACATCTTCTACAAACCCTTTTTCTAATTTTTCCCTCATCTGCTCATCTGCCGGCACGCTCACGAACAGCGCGGAAAAAACAGTCTCCTTTTTTTCTCCGAAAAAAGCCTGCAGAATCAGAACCAGAAAAACGACCACGAGCAGAAACAGAAAAAGATACAGTCGAAAATATTCCCACAGATAGGAAACCACATCCTTTGGCTTCATAGATCGGATACTCTTCATCTGTTCCTTTTGTTCTTTCCAAATCCCCATCTGCCTCACACCTTTTTTCTAAAAAGGGACTGACATCTGCAGTCCCTTTTCCTTTTTCCATCAGTCTCTTTGCTTTTTTTACATGATATTACTTTTTATTTTTTATAACAGCTTCTTATAGCAGCTTTTTATAATAGCTTTTTATAATAGCTTTTTATAATAGCTTTTTATAACAGATTCCGATAGCGGCCTTTTATTTCAGTGAGTCCACATAAGCATCTAACTGCTTCTGTGCTTCTGCCACGACCTTTTCCACACCTGCTACTTCCATGTTCTTTTTATACTCCTCAAGTCCTGTCTCTTTATCCGTATAACCAAGCTCTAAAGGCCAGTAATACTGCTGATATACATTCTGGCAGGCCGTAAGTTCTGTCTGTACATTCGTCGGGTCAAAGACGAAACCACCGAAACGCTCTGTACCTACACCTTCTTTAATATTGTTCTCCCAATCTTCACGGATGGTGTTATAGTCATCCGGTGTTCCCTGCTGGTTTCTGTTCAACTCGTTCGTACGTGCAGCCCACATAGCACCTGTCGTATAGAGATCCGGATCAGTCATCTTGAAGTCGCCCTTATCGTCCAACTCATAGCTGGTACCAAGTACACCATAGAACAACGCATCATACAGATCCTGATTTGTGGTCAAAAGATTCCAGAATGCCAATGCCCTCTCCGGATTCTTACCGGTATTCGAGAGTACCATACAGTCCTGTGTATACGGAAGATGTGCCACATCCTTCGTCATCGTCGCCCACTGGAAATCAAATTCCGGATGCTGTGTCACGAAATCACGATAGGTATCAATATTATGGACTCTAAGACCTGCTTTTCCTGTCTGTGTCTTCTGGGAATCCGTATCAGATAGTGCGGATTTAGACCAGAAGCCTTTTTCTGACCATCTCGCTGTCATATCTAAAAGTTCTCCGAATTTTGGATAATCATAGTTCACATAAATCTGAGGTTTCTCTTCACTTGGATCATACCACATAAAACGGGAACCATTGTCTAAATAGTGCTGTCCTTCTGTCTTGAACCAGGTAAATCCAATCTCCGGTCCTGCAGAATACTCATCGATCGGCTCCATCTCCGGATGTGTCTCTTTTACTTTATCACAGTATTTTTCCACATCCTCCCAGCTCTGAATCTTAAAGTCCGCCCCTATCTCTTTCGCAATATCACCACGATAGATGGCACCATAAGCAGTATACGTAGCTAAAAGCGTTGGTACGGCATAGAGCTTTCCATCAATCGTAGCCTGTGACAGGGCTGTTTCTGACTGAAGCTTGTAGTTGTCCGGTGCATATTTTGGAAGCATGGTCCCTAACTCTTTAAATGCCCCCTTTCTGGCAAGGTCTGAGAAATTTAACCAGGTCGCACAGTATGCCATATCAAACTCTTCACCGGAAGAGAACAGAAGCGGATATTTATTCTGATACTCTGCCCAGCCGATCCAGTTGATTTTTAGGGTACAGTTCAGTTTTTCCTTCAGGATTTCATTGATCTTATTATCAAAAACATCCTGCCCTGCCGGACGGTCACTGACGACATACATCACTAATTCTACTTCCTTTGAGGTATCTAAATCTGCCAATTCTCCACTGGAAGCAGAGTCACCTCCACCCCCTCCTCCTGATGCACCGGGATCGGAACACCCTGCTGCAAATACTGTACTCATACAGAGTACCAATGCAAGTGCCAAAAGAGTTCTAAATTTTTTCAGTTTACTTAATTTTTTTAACATAAACGCATCCTCCTTTTATCCATATTATTTTTATTTCTTTTATTTTCATTCCTATTTTACTTTTACAAATGTGCATTCCGATCCTGCCATCATCCTTTTACAGAACCGATCGTGATACCTGCTACAAAATACTTCTGTACAAAAGGATATAAAATCACGATTGGACCAGTTGCTACGACTGCCATCGCGAGCTTCAGTGAGCTGGAAGGCAGATTCTGCACGGAAATGCCTGCCTGACCTGCTATTGCTGCCAAAGCCTGTGTCTGCTGCTGTATGCTGTAGAGCATATACTGCAGTGGATATTTTGCCTCAGAATTCATATACAGCATCGCATTGTACCAGTCATTCCAGTAACCCAGTGCCAGGAACAGACCAATCGTAGCCAGACCAGACTTCAAAAGCGGCAGGATAATTACAAAAAAGATCCTCCACTCTCCGGCACCATCAATCTTTGCCGACTCAATGAGTGCTTCCGGAATCGCTGCTACAAATGTCCGCATGATCAAAAGATAGAACACATTGAACATAGCCGGAAGAATCAGTGCCAGATAACTGTCCTTTAAATGCAGGTACTGGATATAGAAAATATAAGTACTCACCATACCTCCATTGAACAGTGTCGTAAAGTAGAAGAAAAAGGAAAACCGGTTCCTGTACTTAAAATCCTTTCTGGCAATCACATATGCAGTCAGGGTAGTCAGCAGCAGACCTGCAAATGTACCGATCACGGTGATCATGATGGAAACTCCATAGGAACGGATGATACGCTCCGGAGTCTTAAAAATAATGTTATATGCTTCCAGAGAAAACTCTCCCGGAATCAAACCATAGCCATGAAAACGAATCCATTGCTCCGATGTAAACGAACCTGAAATCAGCAGGATAAAAGGAACCAGACATACAATGGCCATGATGGTGACTACCGTATAGCAGATGACGTAAAAAAACTTCGACGATCTGCTTAACTTTATTTTCCTGGCAACAACTGTAGTTTCTTTTGCCATAATCTCATCCCTCCTTAGAACAATGCATAGTCTTCATCAATCCGTTTCACCACACCATTCACGACCATAAT
>JAFVAA010000153.1 GCA_017476305.1 Lachnospiraceae bacterium | reverse complement strand
TTGTGGGCATTAATGGAGCCGGGAAAACAACGCTTATGAAGCTTGTCTGCGGGCTTTTACACCCGACGGAGGGGCAGATTTTCATAGATGGACGGGATATGGAGGAGATGACAGCGGAGGAGGGTGATTGACGGGGGGAGAGCGGTGCAGAGGGGAAGCCATGAGAGGCTCGTGGAGGAGAAGGAGTGGCTTTACTATATGCTGTGGCATACGCAGGCACAGTATTACAGAGAGGGGGAAGGAACAGTATAGTTACTATTCACGCCCCAATTATAAAGTTAGTAACATTTTTCTTGACAAAAACAGTAAACGACAGTAAAATTTATAAAAAACAGTAAACGACAGTAAAAAATATGGAAAACAGTAAACTGCAGTAAAAATGTAAAAGAACACAAATTTTTGAAACAAAAAATAAAAGTAAAAGCAGGTGATAGTAATGCAGCAGAATCCATATTCATTAACCTTTGGAAAGGAGCCGGTTCAATTTGTGGAGCGTTTTGCACAGACGGCTATGGTTACGGATGATTTTTTTGCAGATAATCCGGCTTCGCAGGTCTATATGATTACAGGGGTGAGAGGAAGCGGAAAGACTGTTTTTATGACAGAAATTTCGAAAAAGCTGAAAGCAGAGAAGCAGTGGATTGTAGTGGAATTAAATCCGGAGAGAGATTTATTGGAGGGACTTGCTTCAAAGCTAAGCAGTGAAACTTCTCTTGCAAAAATATTTCGAAATGCAAGCATTAATTTATCCTTTTTTGGCTTTGGTATGGAAATAAAAGGGACGGCACCGATTACGGATATAGAGCTGGCACTCACAAGGATGTTAGAAAGTTTAAAAAAGAATGGGAAAAGAGTCTTAGTGACAATCGATGAAGTGGTCAGTAGTGAAGCTGTAAAGGTATTTGCAAGTGCATTTCAGATTTTTATCAGACAGGATTTACCTCTTTTTCTTTTGATGACAGGATTATATGAGAATATAAACAGACTTCAGAATGAGAAGACGCTGACTTTTCTGTATCGTGCTCCTAAGATAGAGCTGAAGCCCTTGAATATCGGGATGATTGCAGAAAATTATGGAAAAAATTTTGATCTGGAACGGGATAAGGCACTTGAAATGGCAAAATTTACCAAGGGCTATTCCTTTGCGTTTCAGGTACTCGGTTATTTTACATGGGAACAGCATGGGGAGTATGCTGCTGTTCTTAAGAAGCTTCGGGCTTATTTGGAGGAGTTTGTGTATGAAAAAATTTGGTCGGAGCTATCCAAAGGAGATAAGCAGATTTTATATGGGATTGCCATGACGAAAAGTGGCAGGATCCGTGAAATCAGAAATTGTTTAGAGCTGGAGACGAATCAATTTAATCCCTATCGTAAACGATTGATAAAAAGGGGACTTGTCAGTGGCGAGGAAAGGGGATATGTGCGTTTTACCCTGCCCTTTTTTGGGGAATTTGTGCTGGAAAATTTTGAGGAATAGAAGTTTGCTCATTCACGAAATCAGAAAAATGTTTAACAGAGTGTT
>JAFVAA010000008.1 GCA_017476305.1 Lachnospiraceae bacterium | reverse complement strand
AGGAGATTGAGTCGGTATGCCGTGAATTAAATATAGAGGTGCTTGGTGGTCATACAGAGGTAACAGATGTGGTAAATCAGCCTGTGGTCACTGTGACGGGCGTGGGAAAGGTGGCTGAGGGAAACGTTGTTTCTACGGCCGGATTAAAGCCCGGAGATGAGCTTGTGATGACGAAATGGGCAGGCATGGAAGGAACGGCAATTTTAGCAGCTGAAAAGCGGGAAAAGCTTTTAGAAACACTTCCAAGGGAGCTTTTAGATACAGCTGCAGGTTTTATTCAGTTTATTTCTGTGGTACCCGAGGCTATGGTGGCGAAGGAGGCCGGGGTGCATGCCATGCATGATGTGACCGAGGGAGGAATCTTTGGTGCATTATGGGAGATGGGTGCTGCTTCGGGAGTGGGAATTGAGGCAGATTTGAAGAAAATCCCTGTCAGGCAGGAAACCATAGAAATCTGCGAGGTGTTTGGGCTTAATCCCTACCAGATGATGTCCAGCGGTTCCATGCTCATTGGCTGTGAAAATGGAAATCATATGGTGGATGCATTAAAAAAGCAGGGAATTCCTGCATCGGTGATCGGAAAAGCGACAGATACGAATGACCGCATCGTGGTAAATGGAGAGGAAACCAGATATTTAGCGCCTGCGGGAAGTGATGAACTTCATAAAGTATGACTTTAGATTGTGGGTATGGATGGGAAAGAAGGACAGAAAAGGCAGGAGGAAGGCTATGAAAAAACAGATTTTAGATGCCATCAGCAGAAATGGCAGATTTTCTACGGAGGATTTGGCGGCGCTCTTAGCGACAGACCGGGAAACCGTGGAAAAGGAGATTAAAGAGATGGAGGAGAGTGGTGTGATCTGTGGCTATCCGACGCTGATCAACTGGGATAATACTGACCATGAGAAGGTGACAGCACTGATCGAGGTAAAGGTAACGCCGCAGAGAGATATGGGCTTTAATAAGGTCGCAGAGAGAATTTACCGCTTTGAAGAGGTGGAAAGCCTGTATCTGATGTCGGGGGAATTTGATCTGACGGTCATCATCCAGGGGCGCAGCATGAAGGAGGTTGCCAGATTCGTGACAGAAAAGCTCTCTACTTTGGAATATGTAAACAGTACTGCCACATACTTTGTACTGAAGAAGTATAAAGAGCATGGTTTAGTTATGGATAAGAAATCAAGGGAATCAGAAAGGATGTTGATTACGCCATGAGAGATCCGTTATCAAGTAAAATCAAAGGAATTGAGCCATCCGGAATCCGCAGATTCTTTGACATAGTGAGTGAGATGAAGGATGCGATATCATTGGGAGTGGGGGAGCCGGATTTTGATACTCCCTGGCATATACGGGAGGAAGGAATCTATTCTTTGGAACAGGGAAGAACCTTTTATACCTCGAATGCCGGGCTAAAGGATTTAAAAATAGAGATTTCGAATTATTTAGATAGAAGATTTGGTCTGAGCTATGCTCCTGAGGATGAGATCATGGTGACGGTAGGAGGGAGCGAGGCGATTGATGGTGCCTTTCGTGCGATGCTCGATGCCGGAGATGAGGTGCTGATTCCGCAGCCGTCCTATGTTTCCTATGAGCCCTGTGTCATTTTGGCTGATGGTGTTCCGGTAATCATAGAACTAAAAGAGGAGAATGATTTCAAACTGACGAGGGATCAGCTTTTAGAGCATATTACGGAAAAGACGAAGCTTTTAGTGCTTCCGTTTCCGAACAATCCTACGGGTTCGGTGATGTCAAAGGAGGATCTTTCGGAGCTTGTGGATGTTATTATCGAAAAGGATCTTTACGTGGTTTCCGATGAGATTTATGCTGAGCTTACATATGGAACGAATCATGTGTCTATCGCTTCCTTTCCGGGAATGAAGGAAAGGACGATTTTGATCAATGGTTTTTCTAAGGCATATGCGATGACGGGATGGCGTTTGGGATATGCCTGCGGACCGAAAAAAATCTTAGAGCAGATTTTAAAGATCCATCAGTATGCAATCATGTGCGCACCGACGAACAGCCAGTTTGCGGCTGTAGAGGCACTCAGGAACGGAGATGGGGACGTGGAGCGGATGCGGACTGCATATAATCAGCGCAGGAATTATCTTATGCGGGCATTTAAAAAAATCGGGCTTCCATGTGCGGAGCCGTTTGGTGCTTTCTATATCTTTCCGTGTATTAAAAAATTCGGGATGACTTCAGATGAATTCGCCACGAAGCTTTTAAAGGAGGAGAAGATCGCTGTGGTTCCGGGAACGGCGTTCGGAGCTTCCGGGGAAGGCTTTATCCGCATTTCCTACGCCTATTCGATAGAGGATTTAAAAGAGGCACTGGAGCGGCTGTCCCGCTTTATAGAACATCATGGATACAGAATGGTTACGAATCATAGTTTTTCGATCAGAGCTGCTGCTTTTGGGAGGGAAACTGTGATCAGTGACAGAAGTGAATGGGGAGATCATGTTAAATATCGTACTTTTAGAGCCGGAGATGCCGGCAAATACCGGAAATATCGGCAGAACCTGTGTGGCCACCGGAACGAGGCTTCATCTGATCGAGCCGATGGGGTTTCGGATCAATGATAAGATGCTAAAGCGTGCAGGTCTGGACTATTGGGACAAATTAGATGTTACGGTATATGATTGCTTTGATGATTTTTTAGAGCGAAATCCTTTGGCAGTCCGTGGGATGTTTATGGCAACGACGAAATCAAAGAAAAATTATGCCGAGGTGAGTTATCCGGATGGAGCTTATATCATGTTTGGAAAAGAGAGTGCGGGCATTCCGGAGGAAATCCTGGTGGATTATGAGGATACGGCAATCCGGATCCCTATGAACGAGAACATCCGGTCTTTAAATCTGTCAAATGCCGTGGCAATCGTCCTATATGAGGCATTAAGGCAGAATCGTTTTTTGGAAATGGAAACAGAGGGAGACCTTCACCGGCTGCAATGGAGATCGTGAAGGCAGAAAAAGAAGCATGAAAGCATAAAAAGAACAAAGTGCCGTTGGCACTTTGTTCTTTTTATGCTTTCATGCTGTT
>JAFVAA010000152.1 GCA_017476305.1 Lachnospiraceae bacterium | reverse complement strand
TCCGTCAAAAACAAACGCTTTACTTTTCCATCCGTTTCCTCCTCATCCTCTTTTTCCCCGGATAGATCTGCAGTATAGCGCATCACCTCACTCGAATTTTTTAGAAGCTGTGAGGTGATGAGATCTGTGTTCGAATGAACTGCCAAAAGAGCCCCGATATTCATATAATTCTTTTTTATGAGGACATTGATAAGCTCCTGCTCCAGATTCCCTGTCAGATGGTATCTTCTTACCACACCCAAAAACAGAATACCTGTCCAGAAAAAAAGGAAGAAAAAAAGAATCCGCTTCCATAGATGGAACTTAGCCCTGATTTGTTTCTTCATCCGTTCTCTCCTCACTTTTCACAGATTAGGAACTGCCACGAAATAACATGAACAGACAGGTTATTTTGAAATAGTTCCTTTTTCATCTCTATGAAAAGATGATGCTTTTTATTCCTAAAACTCCTGTAATGCATTCGAAAGAATTCTTCCAATCTGTTTGATCTCATCGTCAATTTCCTTTGGTGTTACAAAGAGCGGATAGAGCTTTTCATTTGAAAAATGACCGATCAGAGTATCTATTTCCTCCTCTTTATACCCCTCCTTTAAAAAAGTTTCCCGCAGGACCTCATAAACAATGGTTCCCGCCTCTACGACGGTAGGAACGCCAATTGCGATGACCGGAATCCCGATGGAGTCTTTATTGATCTGCTTTCGGTTATTTCCGATTCCTGCCCCCGGTGAAATCCCGGTATCCGTTACCTGAATCGTACTGCAGAGGCGGTTGATGCTCGTAGAAGCCAAAGAATCAATGACCAAAAGAACATCCGGCTGAATCTGTCCTACGACGCCCTTGATGATTTCACTGCTTTCCATTCCAGTCTGTGACATCACTCCCGGTGCAATCCCGCAAAACAGCTTTCCGTCATGCTCCATCGAATAGCCGAATTCCTTTTCTATATGACGATTCATCGTGATTTTTTCAAGCACATAAGGTCCTAAAGCATCTGGTGTGGCAAAGCGGTTTCCCAATCCACTGAACAGAAACGTTTGAAAGGTATGTTTCTCTTTTTTTTCCAGGGATGCCACCATGACCTTTATGATACGCTTAATATATTTCACGATCTGGCGCTCCTTCTCATTATCTCCTAAAGCATCCTTTTCGAATTCCAGTGTAATATACATCCCCATTGGCTTTTTCATGGCTGCTGCCCCATGTTCATTCACAATTTCTACCGTGGTAAGCTTGATATCTCCTGTATCATCTGTCTCTTCTCTTAACTTCACCCCGCGGATCTCTACCTGATCCTCCGGAAAGCTCTCTTTCACCTCGATTGCTAAATCTGTCCTGTTATAAAACTGTTCCATCTCTTTTTCTCCTTCTCCCCACATGCTCCAGTCATACTCCATCCTTTATTTTCCGTACTTTTTCCGTTTTTATGTATTCTTTATGCATTTTCCGTTCCAGGTTGGAAACAAAATGCCGCTGCCATGTGAAATGTACCGCTCCCTAAAAATTTATTCTGATTTTTCCTTTTTTACATATTGACAAGCATAAAATTTTCCATTATTATTAACTAGTATGTGTATTTGAAGTGACCGTGTCCGCTTTGAACACACAAAAAACTTCAAAATACAGGAGGTGTTAAGAGAATGGCTAACATAAAATCTGCAAAGAAAAGAATTTTAGTTGAACGCAGAAATGCTGCTAAAAATAAAGCGATCAAGTCAAAGGTGAAAACAGCAGTGAAAAAAGTAGATGCTGCAATCGCTGCAAAGGACAAGGCTGCTGCAGAAGCTGCCTTAAAATCAGCAATTTCTGAGCTGGACAGAGCTGCTACCAAGGGCGTTTTTCACAAGAAGACGGCTTCCAGAAAAATTTCTCGTTTGACAATTGCTGTAAATAAAATTGCTTAATAAATGAAAAGCTGTCAGGGTGTGGGCAGCTTTTTTGTTTGAATAGGATTTTCTTTTGAAAAGGATTTTACTGTGGAAAGGATT
>JAFVAA010000151.1 GCA_017476305.1 Lachnospiraceae bacterium | reverse complement strand
TCCTTCTCCTCACTTCCGGTTCCCTGCATCTGAGCGGCAGTAATTGCCGGAATTTCCTTTTCAATTTCTGCCAGCATTTTTTCGGAATTTTTCAGCTTTGCATTCCGGAAAACCACTGCTCCCACAGCCATGACACCAATCAGCATCACGCAGGCACAGGCATAAAAACCTTTCTTTTTCCACCATGACTTTTCTTCCTCTAACATAACATTACCTCCTACCAGTATTATGATTGACTGTTTCTATAAATACTGTCATTAATAAATACAGCATTTTGGTCTCACATACTAGTAGTGTTTACAGAAGAAAATCTTTTATTCATTTTTTCATATTTATTGCACAAGTTTTCTGTGCATAACACAAATTTTCTGTTTCAGCAAATTTGCCTGATAAAGTCATTTATATTTTTACTGTAAAATTTCAAATCCATCCTTCCTATTTCCCTTCAAAAGAAAACCATACGTATCCCCGTATTCTGCCAGTATATCCATCACGCCTTCCGCATTCTTTCCCCTCTTTATGCTCTGCTGCAGATTACCCTCCGTATCGTAAAAGGAGAAGGTCAGATGCACGGGCTTATTCAGGTCAATGTCCTTTAAATCCTCCTTGCTGATTTCAAAATCATAGAATCCGGAAAGCAACGTATCCGAAAGTGGTGTTCCTTCCGCTGTCAGGATCTGTTCTGACGAATAATCATATCCCTGTATTTTCAGCCTGGCAGTCTTTATCGCTTTTTCCTCCGTCGAATCGTACAGACGGATATGAATCGTATCTCCTGCGCCCAATCGCCTGTTCGGATAGGCAGTATCTAAAATCCCCGTTACCTCCAAAAGCTTCTGCAGCTTTTTCGCATCCTTTCCTATATCATGGATATCCTCCACCTCCATATCCATTTTGTCGGAAGCATATTCTGCTGCTTCCTCCTTCGTCACATGAACTACAGTCTTTGGTTCTGCCTTTTCGAAATCCGATGTTCCTTCATAGAATGCAAAATTCATTTCCGATAAAATTCCCACTGCTGCCAAAAGCACATATCCATAGCTTTTCAATTCATCGACATCCTCATCTTCTATCTGTCTCTGCCCCGTTTTTATTCGTATGGTCCAGCCATAAGGTTCTTCCTTTGTCTGTAATGACGTATTCCAGTCCGCATACTTTTTCGATAAAACTACATCCAGCCCCAGCGCCTGTGTAAGTCTGCCATCTGCCACGTGATCTCCCACATAGTCATGACGCTCCCTGAAAACTGCTGCGGCTCTTGGCAAAATATTCTCGCCATCAGCCCAGATGATTTTATCCCGCATCCATACTTCGTGAATCGGTTCTCCCTCCCATTCATGGTTCTGTAGAAAGCCTTGATAAAGAAGATCTCCACCAAGCTTTTTATGTGCAACCGTATGAAAAGGAACCTTCATGCTCCCGTCTTCTACCGAATAGGAATGAATTTTTCCCTCTGAAGCAAAAAGATTTTCTCCCATGCCTACAGCACTGGCATCTCCATAATTTTCATCCAAAATAGCTCCGCTGATTATGATATCTCTCCCTTTCATCTCTACCTCACACATAATCATATCACCCGACAGGCTGTCATCTATGACATAACCATATAGAGATTTTCTAAGCAAAATACCTAAAACGATAAAGACAAGAATCAGCGCACTTCCAAGTACAATCCATTTGAACCGTTTTCTTCGTACCTTTCTTAAGAAATCAATTTCCTTCTTATCCTCTTCTGACAGGATACTGTTCAAAAGATTCTTTGGCTCCTTCATATCCTCTAAAACCTGCCTGCAATCCTCACACTCTTCCAGATGCGCGTCAATTTCCTGATTGCTGACTTCGCTGGTAAGTCCGTCTAAATAAGACGGAAATAAATCTTTAATCATATCACATGGAATTTTATTTTTCATGACTCTCTCAGTCCTTTCTGGTTTTATATCGTTACGATTATGTCTTTCCATAACATCTTCCTTCTGCCTGCAAACGAAATTTTGCTTCTTT
>JAFVAA010000007.1 GCA_017476305.1 Lachnospiraceae bacterium | reverse complement strand
GATAAGGACAAGACTCTCGCCTATGAGCCGAAGTCCGGCGAGATGATTCTGACCGTCCATAGATGGTTCGCAAACAAAAGCTGTCCCGGCAACTGGATGTATGCAAGGATGGGCGATCTTGCCGATAAGGTCACGGCGGCACTTGGTAGTGGTACCGATGGTAAAGATGGTGCCACAACTACACAGGGAACACAGGCTTCCGCTTTTATCGGGCTGTCCGAGGCGGATGTTGTAAAGAGTGTGGGGACAGTGTTCACGGCAGATCAGAAGAAAACGGGCATCCTCGCATCGGTTTCGATGGCACAGTTCATCCTCGAATCCGGCTACGGCAAGTCGGAACTGGCGCAGAATGCAAATAACGTGTTCGGCATGAAATGCTCACTCTCCGGCAATACTTGGAGCGGCTCGACCTGGGACGGTAAAAACCTTGCTGACAATGCAGGAAGCGGAAACTGGCTGGACGGTGCAAGATTCGGCGTCAGTGTATCTGAGGATGACCTTCGCAGCTGGACCAGCGGATTGCAATAACAGTTTGGAGGAATGGTTATGCAGGCTGAAAGAAAGAACATCATAAAGAGAATCGTGGATGTCGGCATGACCGTTCTTCTTTTATGCCTGATGGCCTACCAGGTGACGGGAGAAGTGGCACATGAATGGATCGGCGTAGCCGAAACGGTGCTGGTCATCATCCATCAGATCCTGAACCGAAAATGGTATGCCGCCCTTGTCTGCATGAAAAAAAGCACGGAATCATTCGGGGTCTGCACAGGTGCAGTAAATTGATCAATACGGGGCATGTTTTGCGGATATTCTGCAAAATATGCTCTATTTTTATTGACAGGAGAAGATGCTGTTGATTTTTATTCAGACATAGAGTATAATCAGCTAAAAGTCAAATTTATATAAACCATTAGTCAATTATAGATCCGAGGTGCTGCATGTTAATAGGGAGAGAAAAAGAGCAGGAACTTCTACGCCGTGCCTTCCGGGAAGACCGGTCCAGATTTATTGCGGTGTATGGAAGGCGGCGTGTAGGAAAGACGTTTCTGATTCGGGAAACCTTTGATTATTCTTTTACTTTTGAGCATACCGGTCTGGCAAAGGGTAAGTACCGGGATCAGTTGACAGCTTTTGCAGTTTCGCTTGCAGATGCAGGGGCTTCAAATGTGGTGCCCCCAAAAAACTGGATGGATGCCTTTGATCAGTTAAAAAGGTATATACGTGAATCAGATGATACAAAAAAAGTGATCTTTCTTGATGAATTATCGTGGATGGACACTCCCCGATCGGATCTTATCATGGCGCTTGAGCATTTCTGGAACGCATTTGCCTCTGCCCGGAAGGATATCGTGCTGGTTATATGTACATCTGCAACATCGTGGGTACTTAAAAATGTCATTCATGACAAAGGTGGTCTGCACAATAGAGTTACTGATAAGATTCCGCTTCAGCCCTTTAATCTTTATGAGTGTGAAAGGTTTCTCGAGAGCAAGGATATTATAATGGATCGGTATGATATCCTCGAAGGGTACATGGCTATGGGCGGAGTTCCATATTATTGGGACTTTATACAAAACGGAAAAAGCATGACGCAGAATATAGATGCTCTGTTTTTTAGAAAGGATGCCCTGCTGAAAGGGGAGTTTGACTATCTTTATGCTTCTATTTTCAGAAAACCGGCAGACTATATCAAGATCATTAAGGCACTCGGGAAGAAAAAAGCGGGAATGACAAGAGGGGAGATTTCCGAGGAAACGGGCCTTGCTTGTAATGGGGGATTTTCCCAGAAAATTGAAGAACTGGAAAGCTGTGGTTTTGTCCGAAGGTTCCATGAATTCGGCAAGAAGAATATGGGGGCGGTTATTCAGCTGATTGATAACTATACGCTGTTTTATTTTAAGTTTTTGGAGAATCCTCCCACAGATTCAAGATACTGGGAAAAAACGATCGACTCACCTGCCAGAAGAGCCTGGACGGGATTGGCTTTTGAACGGGTATGCCTGCTGCATTCGGAACAGATCAGGGACAAGCTCGGAATAACCGGCGTGCTGACGGATGAATGTTCATGGCAATGCTCATCAGATTTGGAGAAGGGTATCTATGGGTCACAAATAGATCTCGTGATAGACAGAAAAGACAGGGTCGTGAATCTGTGCGAGATGAAATACTCGGAACTGGATTATACAATTACGAAGGAATATGACAGG
>JAFVAA010000150.1 GCA_017476305.1 Lachnospiraceae bacterium | reverse complement strand
GAAGAAGCAAACAGAATTGCGACCGAGGTGCAGAATGAGATGATCCGGGAGAAAATGAATGATTTCTTTAAGGATATCGTCAATGCAAAGTCGATTGAGGATGTAAAGCGCAAATATGGCGATGACGATGATGGTTTGCCGTTCAACTGAACATATATGTTTTATTGGAGAGACAGCGTTATGAAGAAAAAATGCATATAAGAGCTATCAATTTCAGTAAGAAAAGGCAGGAAATTTGCTATGTAACGGCAGATTTCCTGCTGTTTTTATGGAAATAAGCAACTCTTTTTGAAAAAGGGTTACCTAAGAAACCAAATCCAAAAATCTGCCCATTGTTTACGATACTTTCGGTGCATATAATTCATTTTAGAAGATAAGAAACGAAAGTTTCATAACAAGGAGGGCACAGTGATGGCAAAAACTTTGATAGCGTACTTCTCACATGCGGGACAGAATTATTCGCACGGAAGCATCCGTAACCTGAATGTCGGAAATACCGAGGTGGTGGCAAAGAAGATAAATGAACTTATCGAAAGCGATATATTTTACATTGATACGGTTCAGAAATATCCGGATGATCATATGCAGAAGATCGAGATTGCAAAGCGTGAGTTTAACGAGGATGCAAGACCGGAGCTTACTGCCAGGGTAGAGAACATGGATGAGTATGATACAGTGATCCTTGCTTTTCCAAACTTGTGGACGACAATGCCGATGGCAGTATTTACATTCCTTGAAAGCTATGATTTCTCAAGTAAGACGATATGTCCGCTGATCACTCACGGGGGAAGCGGGTTTTCAAACTCGCTTAATGACATTAAGCGACTTGCTCCGGGTGCAAGGGTTGCGGAAGGCCTCGCCATAAACGGAGACAATGCAGCAAACTGTGATAAAGAAGTAGAAAAATGGCTCAGAAAAGTGGGCTTAAAATAATAAAGAGGAGGATTTGATCATGGAGTATGTAACACTGAACAATGAGGTAAAATGCCCAGTAGTAGGAATCGGAACGTTTATGCTCTCGCCGGCTGAGGCAGAGAACAGCGTAAGGGAAGCTCTTAAGATGGGATATTCCCTTGTGGACACCGCGAATGCCTATGTAAATGAGGAGTTATATTGTAGAGGGTAGATGTCAGATTTCCGCTGAAAGTATTGTAAAATAGCGGATTTCCTCCATCTGCTACTTTACAACATATGCGGCTGGCTCATTTGTGGTAATAATGAGGAAAGTGGCGCATTTGTGCTTGCACATAATGCGACATTTGACGAATATCCATCATCGAACCGAAGGTGAGATGTGGTGAATGGAAACGCAGATGTTGAACGAAAGAGGGTGATAGTACCTTATACTATCTGCAATAGTACAATAGACTACAAATGAAAGCGAGGTGCGTGATATGGAGATTACTTATCATTGGGAAGGCGATTATCTGATACCAGACATAGTGTTTCCAGAAAATACGGGCTATGTTATCGGCAAGTTTGGATTGTTAAGACAGGATTATATTATGGAGCATCGCAGAGGATTGTATATCAAGCTTCTTAATTCCGGTGAGTTGTGGAAATACCTGTCTGAATTAAATGATGAATGTTACAAGGTTCTTGATCGTATCATTTCAAAGATGATGGAGAAAGAGGGAGTGACAGAAAACTTGAAAGCCTCTGACCAGATGGAATGGGTGCGGCGTAGAAATAATATTCAGCATAGGGCAGAGGAATTTGTTCTGCGTGATTATATTTATATCTGATAAATTTGGATGGGATTGTTGCTGTGAAACATAGTAGCAATTCCATTTCGTTTTGGATAAGTTAATTTATTCTACGTATAAGTCGATACTAACTTAAAAAAAGTTGGATAATTAGGTTTAGGAATATTAAGCTCTTTCACAATTTTTGGTAATACCATTCCGATGCTGTTAATATTATCGGAAACAAAGTCTTTGGTTGGAATGGAAATACTTATGTCGTGCAAATCGCCAATCTCCAAAGTTAAGGTGTCAGCTATTGAATCAGGGTTAGTATCTTTTTCGATTTGTCCGGGAAAAGTTAATTTTGCAAAATCAGTTACATTTTCTAATGTATTGGCATTGAACTTGCCTTTTGCTAAATCAAGTGCAATACGGAATTCGTTTTGCCATTTATAAGTTGGAGATTTATGAAATTCATCATAATACTTTTCGTAACCTAAATTTATATCATAACTAACACGTCTAAATGAAGTCCAAAAATCATAGTCATATTTATCAATAATTGCATTACAATACCTATGTAAAAATTGCTCGGTATCAGTAATTATTATAGCAGTATCACCAAAATCTTTCATTCTAGAATCCGGCAAAACATATTGAGATGTTTCGTTATTATATTCTAGTGCGTACATACAAAAAACTTTTTCTCTTAATAATAAAATATCAATCAATCCTGATTGGGTATTAACTATTTCTTTACGTCCTTCAGGTGTTTCTATCCATGTGTGAGGATTATGATTGTTCTTAAAGCCTTCAGCAAAACCTTCTAGTATGTCCCCACGAAATGTATTTTGTGAAGAAATATCTCTTTTTGATAAATCACTAAAACACTCAAGAGCTTTCATAAAAAGTTCACCTTCTTGAAATCTATCTGCCCATTTTTTGTCGGTTACTTTAACAAGGTGGTATGGTTTCATTTGCTTAATTCCCTTTCTATATAGTTTAAATAAATCACTTTATCTGATACATCAGTATATGTTTTGTTTCAATTCAGTAAAGATGTTACTCTTTCTTCCTCCTGCTCTTATTCACATGATACTGATTCTTGCATTTTGTACTGCAAAATTCAGTTCCCTTTCGTGACGGGATATAAGCCATGTCACAGTTCTTGCACATATTGATGGATGTATCATCATCTGTCAGAAGAAAGCTGAACATCATCTGCACCATCTGGATCAGCGAGTTAAAATCCCAAATGATAGTCGGCTTGTCAAGCAGGGCAATCTTGTATGTGGGAGAAACGCCGTCAAAGGCGAGCATACTCTGTCGGTATAAATCCCTCTGGTCTTTGCTGAGGCTTTCGTAGTCATGGTAATAGAGAAAACTTCCCAAAAAGTAAAAAGCTATATCCGTACACATACTTTTTACCCATTCCAAAGGCTCGCCGTATATCCTTTGCAGGCTCATCTGCACTGCCTGCGGTCTGTCTGAAAGAACAATTGCAACAGCAGCACCCTCTGCATCATTGGAAATACTCCATGATGATTCCACACCACGCTTTACAAAATCAGGCTTTTCAAAAGGATAGAAATAATCAAGGTATTCCTCCGTGGATAACATTTCTTTTTTTATCAGATGATTCTTTGGCAGATACACATTTTCATAAGTGATGAATTCCGCCGTTGTCGGCAGGGCAGTCATTATGCCGAGAAGTCCGTACTTTTTTACATATTCGATTATCTCATTATGATTCTTTTCTTTTTTGTTCCTCATTAAATGAAGTCCGAGATTGATCGTGTCGATCACAAGCTGTTCACCATCTTTCATGGGACTGTATGCTTTCATTTCCGCATTTTCGGAAGGTATGATATATTCTGTCCCTTCATCATTTTCCCTGATTTCATAGTCATTGAATTTTACCCACAGGGAGCTTGTACGCTCAAATATATTTTTCATGGTTTATCCCTTTCTGCATAGTTATGCTTTCATATCTGTTTCCGTATCTTATTAAGTATCGCTGCCCGTTTCTTTCTGATATTCCGGTCTGTCTGTCCGAACAGTCTGCCGACATAGGCGGTGGAGTACATACGCACAGCGAGATAATAAAGAAGTTCTTTATATTCATCTTTCAGATTCCGGAGAATTATGGATAGTTCTCCGTCTTCCACAAGCTCATGTATCTCTAATGGACAGTTGAATATAAGATCAAGAAAGTTTCCCTTCATCATTTCCTGCCAGAAGACCTGTCCGACAGACGAAGGAATAACCCTGTAATCTTCGCCTGCACCCCATTCAAGAGGGACAGATGTGCTGTCACGACCTATCTCATGATACCGCTCTCTTCGTTCCCTGTTCCTGTCGAGCCTGTCCCACCAGTCTATTACATTTAAGAAATCATTTTCCGTTCTTGCTGCATCCTCAAGACGTTTCAGTGCGAGTGCATCCATTTCTCTTTTCAGCAGTTTCCTTTGTGGGAAATTGTTTATCTCATCATCTTTCATGCATTTTTCCTTTTTATCTGTTTTCAAAACTGAATTATCCAAATTATAAAAATAATGATTATCAAAAAATATTTTCAAAACAGTTCCGCATACCCTGCCTTATTTCTCCTTATGGTGAAAGGTGTAATCTGATTTTTGATAAAAACGATTACTGAAAGGAGGGCGTGCAGAATAACCATATTAAATCAGAACACTATCAAACCGTTATATCTGTAAGCATGATTTTATAAGAATCAGCTTACAGAATACGGAATAATTATAACGAATATCAACGGATAAGACAAGAAGAAAAGGAGACATGAATATGTTAACGGCTGCAAAGCAGGCGTGTTACATATTCAGTCATCCGACCGGAAACAGCAAATAGTAAATAATAATGGACGAGGAGAGGATTGAGATGAATAAACAGTCAAAAGTAAATGAGGCAGGCATTATGTACCGCAGGATCGGTAACACGTTATTTAAGGTCAGGGTATTCACGAGTACGACGGATAATGAGACAGTAAATGAAAAAATCATGAGGTTAATTCAAAAAGAGGCTATGCAAAGTGACTTATGTTATGGTAACATGGAGATACCACAGATGAGTCAGCCGCCGGAAAGGAGTTCCACATGAACGAAAAGCGGCGTGACAAAAACAAAATAACAGCTCTGTATGAGCGTCTTTCAAGGGACGATGAACTTGCAGGGGACAGCAACAGCATAGTGAATCAGAAGAAGATGCTAGAGGACTATGCAAAGAACAATGGGTACACCAACATCAGACATTTTACGGATGACGGATGGTCGGGAGGAAACTTTGACCGCCCGGGGTGGAATACCATGATGAAAGAGATCGAAGATGGAACGGTAGGCACGATCATCTGTAAGGATATGAGCCGTATCGGCAGGAACTATCTTCAGGTCGGTTTTTATACCGAGGTCGTATTCAGGGAAAAGGGAATCCATTTTGTTGCAATCTCCAACGGTGTTGACAGTGATGTCAGTGCCAGCAGTGAATTCGCTCCTTTTTTGAATATCATGAATGAGTGGTATCTTCGTGACTGCAGCAGAAAAGTCAAAAATGCGTATAAGGCAAAGGGAATGAGCGGAAAACCTACAACGAACATTCCGCCTTATGGCTATCTCAAAGATCCTGAGGATAAGGATAAATGGATCATTGACGAGGAGACAGCACCGGTTGTCCGCAGGATATTTTCCATGGCGGCAGAAGGGATCGGACCCTATGCCATTGCAAGAAGGCTTTCCGTAGATAAGATAGAAAAGCCGTCTTATTACCAGGCTAAGAATGGAATAGGGGTTTATAAAAACCAGTGCAGGACGGAAACACCGTTTGCATGGAATGGAAGCACTATCGTGCGTATGCTTGAAAAACCCGAATATATGGGAGATACGGTAAACTTCCGCACAACAACGGAGTCCTATAAAACAAAAAAGCAGATTCCGAACAGACCGGAAGATATGGTGATCTTTCATGATACGCATGAGGCGTTGGTTGACCGGAAGACATGGTATCTTGTGCAGGAACTGAATAAAGTAAAGCACTGTCAGGATAAGAACGGCGAGACAAGCCCTTATTCCGGCAAGCTGATATGTGCGGACTGCGGATGCCGCATGAACAGGCATTCCGGTCATTACAGGAACGGGGCGGACTGGAAAGGACTGCCCAATGGGAAAAAGAGGTACGAGCCGGAGGCATTTAACTGCAGCACCTATGAAAAGGCAAATGATAAATTTTATAAGGAATGCAGTTCACATCACATACAGACCAAAGCGGTGGATACAGTCCTGCTCGAAACGATCCGGTATGCGTGCAGATGCGTGAATGAGGACAGGGATGCGTTCATTCAGTCAATAAGGAATGCAGCAAAGGTAAAGGATAAGGAAGCGGTAAATGCATTACAAAAGAAACTGGACAGGCATGAAAAACGGTATGCTGAACTTGATAAACTGATCAAAAAGGTATATGAGGACAATGCTGCTGGTAAATTGTCAGATAAACGCTATGAGATTCTTTCCGGTGATTATGAGAAAGAGCAGGAGACCATTGAGGCAGAGATTGCGGATATGAAAGCGGAGCTTGGACAGTACGAACACGATACAGACAGAACGAATGATTTTATCGCTCTGGTTGATAAGTACACCGATATAACGGAGCTTACGCCTGCGATGATAAATGAATTTGTGGAAAGGATTCTTGTCCATAAGGCAGAACGTATTGACGGCGAGCGGGTGATGGAGCTTGAAATTTATCTGCGGTTTGTAGGGAAGATCGAACTTCCGGCAGTTGAGATGACGCCGGAGGAGATCGAGGAGCATAAAAAGAAGCTGTTCTATCGGGAACGCAACCGCATCTATCAGCAGAGAAGACGGGCAAAGTTCCTACCGGAAACGAGACGGATAAAGGCGGAGATGGCATTGAGAGCCGAGGAGGAACGTATGAAAGCGGCAAAGGAGAATGCGGAGACAGCATACAATGAGGCAGTCGGTAATAAAGAATAACATAACGGAATAAGTTATCATTTGGAGCAGTATTGATAGTACGATGCTCCTTTTTCTTTTTTATCCGTCTGACAATGTGGGGGTGACGCCATAGTGCCGACAATGATCTGAAAAAGTGACGTCACATTGGAGGAAATGACGCCATGAAATGACGCCACATAGCCGACAGTGATGCCAAAAGGTGACGCCACAGTGCCGACAATGATGCCAAAAAGTGACGCCACAATGTCGGCAGAGACATCATAAAGTGACAGCACAGTGCATGCATGGTGATAGCACAAAGTGACAGCATAATGAAGCATAGTGACAGCACAAAGTGACAGCATAGTGCATGCATAGTGATTGCATAAAGTGATAGCATTATGACCAAAATGCTGTCACTTTATGACAGCACTTTATCATGTAGGAGCATATCCGCAGCCATAATTAGTAAGATATGGTTTCATTTATGTTCAAAAACGGTGCCGGATACGGCACATGATAAAAAGTCCGGAAACGGACAATGAAAAAATAGCACCGAAAGGTGCAGGTATTGCAGCCATTCAGCTGCATTTTTGGCATTAAGCAGTTTCAAAATAAAGCCTTGTTCTGAGTTCGGAGCATAAGACTGTTCCGGATTCTTAGCAGGGCTTTTTATGTTTTCAAGGAGTAAATCTTTGGAGTGAGAGTTACAGGAGGGGCGTGAAGAAGTCTCCTCAAACTAAGCCCTCGGCGTTTGAGAGCGAAATACACCCCTCGCACAAAACTTCGTTTTGTGCTCACGGGTATTTCGCCCTGCCGGGGGCTTTCAGGGTGAATGCTCTCGGGCGTTGTGACCATTCAGATGCAGCAGCGTGGTGAAGTCAGAGCGCACCCATAAATGAATATACGGAAGGAGGATGGGAGAAATGCAACGGCATTCATTTATTGAGATGACGAAGCTCTCCAATGTGAAGGGGAGAATATACTATATCAGCAGTGACAAGAAACAGGAGAATCTGTATGCGGTTTATAATACAGCGGACAATGATTTCTGGAGTGAGCTTGCAAGGTGTAACCGAATGGAGTTTAAGAAGAACGGAACAACAGGAAAGTGTATTGAGGCAAGGGAGCTTGTGATAGCACTTCCCGAAGGCTTTATTGACTATGATAAGGAAAGGCTTCTTAAATTCTTTGTGGACAGATTTAAGGAGCAGTACGGAACGGAATGTGTGGCGGCACTTCACCACAATAAGAGAAAAACAAATCTGCATATCCATCTGATATTTTCAGAGAGGAAACTTCTGGATGAGCCAATGGATAAGGTTGCTACAAGGAATATGTTCTATGATGAAACGGGCAGGCATGTCCGTACCAAAAAGGAGATACTTGACGGGAATGGAAATGTACGGAAAAAATGCAGGATCATAAAAAAGGGCGAGGTATATGAGCGTACTATCTTTGATAAGAAAGATACGAGGTTCAAGCAGCAGGGATTTCTCGATGAGGTAAAAACGTATATGACATGCAACATCAATCTGCTTGTGGAGAATCCCGAAGAAAGACTGAAAGTATTTGATAAGGACAGTGCCTATCTTCCGATGAAGAAGATAGGAAAGAACAATCCGAAAGCAGAGGAGATAAAAAGGGATAATGAGGAACGCACCAGATGGAACATGACAGTAGATCAGGCTCTTGCTGCGGATGTTCCTGAGAAGGATATTCTTGAAGTGAAACAGGAGAATATCGTAAAGCCTGTAAGGGAATCCATAGAAAATGACGGATACAGACCGTGGCGGTTCCGCAGTATTCTTTCTGCTGCTATCCGCAGACTGGAAGAACTGATTGCCAGGGTTGTATCAGCGGTAAAAGCTGTTACGGAGAAAGTGATAGATGTTATAAATCATGTGGCAGACAGTAAAACGGATACTTCATTTAATGGTAAAAATGATACGCACAAGCCAAAGACGGAATATACCGATATAACAGCGGATTATTCTCACAAGAATGATATGGGAGATATGCAGGAAAAGAAAACGGATAAAAAAGAAAATAAATCTTCGATTCAATCTGAGAATGGAATAAATGAAGATAATGAGATTGTAGAGCTTCTTGCATATCCTGCTTTGCCTGTAAAGCCGATTATCCATTATGATCCGGCTGAACTGTCAGATACTTATAAAAGGCTAAAGGATAAAGAAAAAGCAGTATTTGACTTACAGGCAGAACGCAACAGAAAGGAAATGGATTTATCTGAAACAGGAAGACTAAATGTGATAAAAAGAAATAAATTACAGTCGGAGATAGCCGGACTGGAAAAGCAGATAGATAATGCCAAAAGTGTTCTTTCCGGAGTTGTGAAGGGGCAGGGATATGACAATGTAAGTGAGTTCCTTAAAGTTTATCATGAAGTGGCGGGGATGATTGCAGATTATAACCGGAAAGCAGAGTTGTGGAACGAGCAGAAAGCATTTATACAGATACTTAATGGAAAAATCATATCAGGAGAAATGCTGCTCTCTCAGGCAAAGTCTTATATGACGGATAAGGGATACGAAGTAAATACAGTAATCAAAAAGATGTCTGAACTTCCAAAGGACAACACTCTCAAAAACAGGATTGAGAGACAGAAACGGGAGGCAGAAATGAGGAACAGAAACAGAGAAGATTACAGAAGAGCTAATCATAATCGTGGAGTGCGGTAGAACAGAAGTAGGGCGGATGCCTTATTGCAACATAATAATTTATGTGGACTGTCAGGTATGTTGTGGCAACTTATCTGGCAGTTTTTATGTTGGATAATACTATGTGAAGGAGGATTATATTATGGGTATGACATATGGCTATGTAAGAATTTCAAGTATGGATCAGAATGAGGACAGACAGATGATAGCGATGAATGATGTGGGAGTTTTGGAGAGCAACATCTTTATAGATAAGCAGTCCGGCAAGGATTTCAACAGACCGGAATATATGAAGATGTGCAGGCTGCTAAAGGAAGGTGATCTGCTATATATACTAAGTATTGACCGCTTAGGACGCAACTATGAGGAGATACAGAATCAATGGCGGATACTGACAAAAGAGATTGGTATTGATGTAAGCGTGATTGATATGCCTTTGCTTGACACCCGCAGGGATAAAGACCTTATGGGAACATTTATAGCTGATCTTGTGTTGCAGATACTATCCTTTGTGTCTGAAAGCGAACGAGAGAATATCAAAAAAAGGCAGGAGCAGGGTATAGCTGCCGCAAAGGCAAGGGGAGTAAGGTTTGGCAGACCGGAAAAGCCTGTGCCGGATGATTTTGGAACTATCATAAAGTCATGGGAGAAAGGAAAAATCAGTTTTGATGAAGCTGTTGCAAAATGCGGATTCAGTTCCGCTACTTTTTACCGTAAATTAAGGGAGTACAGGCTTCAGAAAAAGAAGTAAAACTATCATAAGGTGTACCTTTTGATACCACAATAAATGTATTTTACCAAAATAATATCTTCAAGTAAATTGTGCAAATTGAACAAACATATATCAACAATTAACTATTAATAATATTTTCTTTTGTTCGATTTTACATTTTTTGCGATGATAGTTCCTTTCATGTCTCACCTTCTATTTAGTACATAGCATTTATCAAAAGGTACAACTTTTGAGACTTTACATCGGAGCTGGATTTTCTTTTTATCGTCATTCCGTTTCCGATCCTGCTTAATTGAATTTTTGAAAAAAAATAATAATTTAAGTTATTATAATGGGTTATAGACATTTTTGATTACATCAAAAATGCAATTTGGGGTTTCACCCCATTCCCCATATAATTTTTGAAAAAAATAATTTTAATTTAAGAAAGTGAGGTAGTTATTATGAAGAACATTATGAAGACAATCGTTACAATTATGGTTATGGCTATGGTAATCACAGGTTTCACACCTACAGTTGCCGAGGCTAAGGGTAAGACTTCCATCACAGTGGTTAATAAGGCTACAGGTACGAAGATGAGTAAGAAGAATACTCTTAAGGTGGGCCAGAAGTTGCAGTTAAGAGTTAAGAGTGGCAAGAAAGATGTTACCAAGAAGGCTAAGTATAAGGCATCTAATAAGAATGTCAAAGTTAGCAAGTCAGGTAAGATTACAGCAAAGAAAGCAGGTTCTTGCAAAATTACAATCAAATATGGCAAGAAGTCTAAGAATGTCACATTTGCAATAAAGGCTAATACCAGTACCGTCAATGATACCACTACAAACTATTCACTTGATGATGTTTGGAGAGTACAATTCATTGAGAAAAACGGCACATATGTTGCAAAATATGCTTGCGATAGTTCAAGTACACCTATTTATGAAGTAGAGGAAATTCCTTGGAGTGACCTTTATGGAGAAGACGGTGACGGTTTCTTAGGACTTCGTACTGATGTTTTAGCACAGCATATTGTACGCTCAATACCTAACGGTTCAGAGGGTAGTTCAAAATGCAATCACAACTATGTTTGGGATTGCGGTATTGCATATATGAGTGGGCATTATTGCTTCAGCCACGGTGTAGTTAAGGTATGTCCGAAATGCTTTAAGATATGTGCCAAAGAAAACTGGAAGTAATTAAGCCCATTGCTACCTGTAAGGCATACGCCTTACAGGTAGTTTACCTTTCGGGGTTTCACCCCGTACCCCATATAATTTTTGAAAATAATAATAAAAATTATTAGTATTTTCAAAGGTTATATACACATTTTTGACTACGTCAAAAATGAGACAGAAGAAAAGAAGACTGTTGAAGAAGTTGTAGAAGAATGTAAGCACGATAGTGACCTTTGTCCAACTTGTAACCACGACTGGAGACTTACATTTCACTCAGATATTCGTATTTCTGAAGAACAGTTTTTTGATTTATATGAAGAACATCTGTTTCTTGCAAAAATAACTTGTCGAAAATGTGATACTGTTGCAATAACTAAACCTATACCAGTGACTGAGGCTATGAGTTATACAAATGAAGACCTTACTAAGACCATTCTTTATTATTTAGATCATGCATCACTTCACAGAGATATGCCAAAACATAAACATCAGCATATTCAGGTATTTGTGCCAATTGGACACATGTGGAGTATTGAAGAACAGTGCTCTATTTGTGGTACTTCGTTTGACTCGTGACCTTGTCACAGGCTATCCACGGAATGTTCCGTGGGTAGTCCTTATGCTTATCTGAAAGGAGAAATCACTTATGAAGACCTTATTTATCCTTTTTGCTATGATTAAGTGGTATTTTAGCATTCTGAAATTGCAGTTGTATGTTAATTACTACAACTTTCGCTATAAGAGAAAGGGACATTTTTGATTACATAAAAAATAAGATTTTAAGGCTTTGCCTCATACACCATATAATCTGTGAAAAATTAACTAATAATCATATTAGACCATCTATGGATAATTCTGAGGGTGGTCAGATATTTTTTCTTTCGGGATTCTTTTACAAAGAACGGCTATAGCGGTATGATAGTTCTTGTCCAATTAATGAACACGAAGAAAGGTGGACGATATTAATGAAACAGTTTCATTGGATACAAAATGATATTACTATAAACTTTCCTATCCCTAAATTTTTACAAGATCTATTATTAGAAGCCGAGGAATTGGATTTAAACAACAGTCCTGAATATCATTGTGTAGCAGATACAATCGATGTAATAGGAAAAAATTTATATACAGGACATGTTATTACCAAACAACATAGGATATGTTACTCATAAACTTGACACTACTATTTATACGAAAGGTACAAAAGAAATAAGGAGATGAAAAAATGTTTAAGAAGCTTAGAAATTTAAGCACAACAAGTTGGGGAGATTTATGAAAGGAATGTCATTAATTACACGATGTCACAGGCGGTTATGAAACGCCGGGAAGTGGATTACGGCTTCCTCTATGAATGTTTTGAGGAATATTATTATGGATTAAAAAATAATACCTCAAGTGTTGATACAGAAGAAATTAAGCAAACCGCATATCATGAGGCAGGTCATGCACTGATGGGGTTCTTGTCCGGGGAGATGTTTTATCCGGATTATGCTACAGTGATTTCCCGTGGGGGGAAGGCGTTTAGAGTATGGTGATATGATACTGATGAGAACAATTGTTGTGATATACTTTCAAAAAATGCACGCAACGGGGAATTGATAGAGGATGATGGGTATGTGAGAAAACAATAATATAAGTAATTGCTTTCCCTGTTAATTACTACCTACAAGGCATATGCTTTGCAGGTGGTTATAGCAGGGAAAAATGGAGTCTCAAAACCCCATTGTTTATGGGGGTAAGAGATTCCGAGAGTCTATAAATGATGAGGAGGACAAATATGTATCTAATTGACTTTTTGAAAAGAATGACAAGAAAATCAAATATACCAGTTTTGATATATCTTGTGCTTAATGTTTTTGTAATCGGCGGTGTTATTCAAATGTTATTTGCGCAGTATGACAATCCATATTGGCTAGCATTTTTGATTGGAATAGTTTTATATGCAATTTCTCTTTTGATAGCGTTATCACCAATTGGCGAAGCTATATTAAGACTTCAAACTGGTTGTCGTGAGATAAAACGAGTTGAACAGATTAATTTTATTGAGCCAATATTCAGAGAGGTATACGAAAAGGCTAAGAAACTGGATCCTTCAATACCAGATGATGTTCAATTATTTATTAATGGAGATGAGGATCCGAATGCTTTTGCAACTGGTAGAAAAACTATATGTGTAACAGAAGGTCTTTTGCATGTGCCCGAAGATCAGATAAAAGCTGCTTTGGGACATGAGTTTGGACATTTGGCTCATAAAGATACAGACCTTATTTTAGTTGTAACAGTTGGTAACTTTATTGTTACAGCAATTATTACAATTATTAAGTTTTTCATCATCATAGCAGGGATTATTTGTTCGTTCGTGGATGAAGGCTTAAAATCGTTAATTAAATCCACTTTAACGCTAATTTTTGTTGATGGATTAATGTGGGTATGGACAAAAATAGGTACTGCATTGGTAATGAAGTCGAGTCGCTCAAATGAATTTGAAGCCGATGAATTTTCATTTAATCTGGGATATGGTGACAGCTTGTGCGTTTTACTGGACTCATTTGAACATTCCGGGGCAAAAGGATTATTTGCTACATTGGAGAGTACTCATCCAGACAAAGATGACAGAATTGCCAAGCTGCAGGAGCTGGGTGCAAGCTATCGTTCGTCTTATGGTAGTGGCGCTTCTTCAACACAAAGTTATGGTGCTCAATCTGTTAGTGCAGTTGTGAAGCCTCAACCACAGCCAGTTGCAGCAGCTGGATTTGATAGTACAGGAACTAACAAAGCAGTATTGAATAATGTTATAAAGTGTTCCTCATGTGGTACGGATTTATCTGGCAACGAAAAGTTTTGCACTAAATGTGGAAGTGCAGTTGAAGTAAAACTTGAAAAATCTATATGCCCGAATTGTGGAGAAGAAGTTAAAGATGATGCATCATTTTGTGGTAAATGTGGGACTAAAATTGTAAAATAGTATTATTTGCCGGTCGATTCCAATGTATGAATTGGCAAGACATAGGCACATCTTTGAACAACCGAACCGTTGCGTGCAGAACTGCATGAGCGGTGGTGTGAGAGGACGGGGGTTAGGCACTCCTTCCTACCCGGTTATTTATAATTATACATAGAAAATAAGGAGGATGAAAAGAAAATGAGAAACAAGAGAAAAAAAGTAAGGATAATGTCGCTTGTTATGGCATTTGCAATGTCGTTATCCATGTTTGGCGGTGTGGCTACAAGTACATTACAGGTTAAGGCGGCTGCAACAGTAAATAATCCAAGGATTATAACTAAATAGCAAAAAATATTATAGTTAAAGTAGGTAAATGGAGGTATTATATTATTATGAAAAAAACACATAGACAATTATTATCCTTTTTATTTGCATTAACACTAGTTATCCTTTTTGCTGCAACTCCTGTCTCGGCAGCATCTAAAAAGAATGGTCTTAAAAAAGTGACCATCACAAAAGTAAATAAATGGGTAGAACCTACTGTTACAGGGGTCAACTATAAGCTAAAATGGTCAAAGGTTCATGGCGCCAAGGGATATCAGGTTAAAGAGTCACATAATGAGATGAATGAATGGTATACATTTTCAAACTTTACCAAAAAACGCTCCTATGAGACTGGTGGAGAGATTAAGACAACTATCAAGATTAAGGTAAGAGCATACAAGATTGTCAAGGGTAAGAAGAAATACGGTCCCTGGAGTAAAACAAAAATTATCAAAGTTGAGGAGTAATTATATAAACATCAATAGCTATCATAAATGAGTGTATCTGTCAATGTGAACGTCTGAGTAATGGGGAGATATTTACTGGAACAGGAATTGTCACCTAGCGCTATGCTACTCAATTGTTATATTGGGAGGATTGGATGAAAGTAAAGGAGAGTGAAAGATGAGAAAAAGAGGAATTATTTCAGTTGTGTTACTGTTGTTATATGTAATTGTGTTCACTTTTGCAGGAACTTGTGAGGCAAAAGCAGCAACATTAACTAAGGCAGAAAAGAAACAGTTTACTAAGTATTTAAAGAGTAAAAAACAAGGTTTCCCATATGGCGCAAGTACATTTTTTGTACATGATATTAATGGAGATGGACATAAGGATGTCATTGCATCTGGTCAGTCGGGAGCTCATTCATTTTCGTCAAATATATATATGCATGTAGATGGCAAATATAAAGTTATTCCAATACGAGGAACATTGAGTGGAGTATCTTCAAAGGGGCTAAATGTTATTGAGAATGATTTTACGGGTGGGGGAGCAACGAGGTATTATTCCCGCATCGCTTACAAGATCGATAAACATGGTAATATTACAGCAGAAAATTCTTATAATACTGTTAAGATATTATATGATAGAGAGAAAAATAGGGAATATAGCCCCGCAAAAACAATATCTAAAAAATATCTGAATG
>JAFVAA010000149.1 GCA_017476305.1 Lachnospiraceae bacterium | reverse complement strand
TATGGTCCTTCTGAAACAACGGTATGCGCATCCTACTATCGCTGCCGTGACGGTCAGATTTTGGAGGACGGAACCTATCCTATCGGTCATCCCGTGCTTGGAGCAGCGATAAAAATCTTCGACAATGAAGGAAATGAGGTAGCGAAGGGAGAAACGGGCGAGGTTTGTATTTTCGGTGACGGCGTGTCAAACGGGTACACCGGAGATCATGACGAGGAAAACAAAGCCTTTGTGAACCTGCCTGACGGTAGCAGAATGTATAAAAGCGGTGATCTGGGCTATATACTGCCGGATGGGAATATCGCATTCCTTCATCGGAAAGATACGCAGATCATGATCTACGGCAAGCGCGTGGAAGTGATGGAGGTAGAATCGAAGCTCTACCAGTGCAGCGGCGTGGAACAGGCAATCGTGCGTCCTTTTACGGATGAGGAAGGTCTGTCCTATATGATCGCCTACATCGTTCCGAAGAAGAATGACTTGAGAGTATCGCAGGTGCGTCGGGAGCTTTCCGAGAATTTGACTCCTTTTATGATTCCGGAATTTATCGTAAAAATGCCGCAGATTCCGCTGAACAGCAATGGAAAGCCGGATATGGAGAGGATGCCGGTTGTCATGAAGGAGGGAAAAGCCTATGAAGCTATCGGTTAAAAGGGCATCCCTTGATGAGCTTGAACCTCTCATGGAGTGGCGTATGCGGGTGCTTGCCGAGGTGTTTTCTGATTCAGAGCAGCCGGATTGGGAAATGATAAGAAAGAACAATGAAGATTACTATAGAGAGGCGCTTTCCGACGGCGCACATACGGCCTGCTTTGCCGTGAATGAGGATGACGGAGAGATCATCGGATGCGGCGGAATCTGCTATCAGAAGGAAATGCCTTCCCCGGACAATTTGACAGGAACGAACGGCTATCTGATGAACATTTATACACTTCCCGAATACCGGGGACATGGAGCAGGAAGAAGGATTGTTGAATTTCTGATTGACGATGCCAAAAAGCAGGGAACAGAAAAAATCTATCTGGAAAGCTCGAAAGATGCAAAGCACCTCTACGAATAACTCGGCTTTTTGGATATGCAGGACTATATGAAGTTAGAGGGCTGATAAATGCAGATAAAAGAAATCGAAGTAAAAAATGTGATGACGAAGTCCAATCTGCCGGTATCGGATTTTTCCGTCAATCCCTATGTGGGCTGCTCCCATGCCTGCAAGTACTGCTATGCCTCTTTCATGAAGCGGTTTACAAACCACTCGGAGCCGTGGGGCGAGTTTGTGGATGTGAAGTACTGGCCGGAGATAAAGAATCCGCAGAAGTATGCGGGAAAAGAGGCATTCTTCGGCTCCGTCACGGATTGTTATCAGCCCTGTGAGAAGAAATACGAGAGAACAAGAGCCTTGCTGGAGCAGCTCCAAGGCAGCGGAATCAGTATCAGCATTGCCACGAAATCCGATCTTGTTTTGCGTGATTTGGATTTGATCAAGACCTTTCCAAACGCAAGGGTGTCCTTTTCTATCAACACGTTAGATGAGGATTTCAGAAAGGAAATGGACAGGGGTGTCAGTATTGAACGGCGGCTTGCGGCGATGAAAGCATTCTATGATGCCGGGGTGCAGGCTACCTGTTTTATCTCGCCGATCTTTCCGGGAATCACAGATCCGGTGGAAATCATCGAAGCGGCAAAAGACAGATGCAACCTTGTATGGCTTGAAAACCTGAACCTGCGCGGCGATTACGGAGTGCGGATCAAGGAGTGGATTCACGAGAACCATCCTGATCTGGACGAACTGTATTATGAAATCTACAACAAAAAGAGCCGTGATTACTGGACGGCATTGGATCAGAGAATGCGTGAATACACCGAAAAGGAAGGTATGCCCTATCTGCGGGATGACGATCAGCACCGTTCCGAGTTCGGCGATCCTCCCGTTGTGGTGAATTACTTTTACCACGAAGAAGTGAAGAAATCGGCGAAGAGAAAGTAAGACTTGTCATGAGGGAAAAGATATTTGAATATGTGAAAAAGAAATACGGCGCAGAACCGGATTATCCGTTTAAATCGGGCAGAACACCGATTGCATATCCTGTTCTTCGCCACGAGGATAATCGAAAGATTTTCGCACTCTTCATGGATGTGTCAATGGATAAGCTGGGACTGGACGGGACGGAACATGTCGATATCATCAATGTGAAAATGGGCGATCCTCTTCTTGCCGATATGTTGTCACAGCAGACAGGCTATTTTCATGGTTATCATATCAGCCGTGGAAACTGGATATCCATTCTCCTTGACGGTACGGTTCCTTTTGAAGATGTTTGCAGATGGATCGATGAGAGCTATGTCGTGACGGCTTCAAAGCAGAAAAAACAAAAGATGCGTCCGCCAAAGGAGTGGCTTGTTCCAGCCAATCCGAAATATTACGATATCGAACACGCTTTTGATGAAACAAAAGAGATAGACTGGAAGCAGGGCAATGGCATCAGAACGGGCGATACTGTATATATGTATGTGGCGTCTCCCGTCTCTGCCATTCTTTATCAATGCAAAGTCACGAAAACGGATATTCCCTATGATTACAGGGACGGCAGTCTGGCAATCACGGCTCTAATGAAGATACGGTTGCAGAAACGGTATAAGCCGACTAAATTTACATTCGACAAACTGAAGGATGAGTATGATGTTTTTGCAATTCGTGGTCCACGTGGAGTACCGCATTCGCTAAGCGAAGCATTGAAAAAGTAGGAGGTTCGGCAATGTCGAGATTTACCGTGTTTGACGTTGAAACGCCGAACCGTATGAGCGACCGTATGAGTGCTATTGGGATAACCGTGATAGAGGACGGAATGATTACTGACGAATTTTATTCACTGGTCAATCCGGAAACGCACTTTGATTATTTTAACACACAGCTTACGGGAATCAGCGAGGAAACCGTGTGGAATGCGCCGACCTTCCCGGAAGTTTGGCCGCAGATAGAGCCACTGATGTCGGGTGGGCTTTTGGTGGCGCACAACGCCGTGTTTGATATGAATGTACTGAAAAGGTGCCTGCGTGGTTACGAAATCGAGTGGAAACCATATGCGAGATATATCTGTACGGTACAGATGAGCAGACGGCTTTTACCTGGGATGAGCCATAAGCTGAATGTCTTATGTGACCATTACGGCATCTGTCTTGACCACCACAAGGCGGACAGCGACAGCCGTGCCTGTGCAGAAATCCTGCTACGGTATCTGGCGGACGGAGCGGATGTCCGGCAGTTCATCAGAACGTGTTCATTTAACAAGTGATTTTTGAAAGTGAGGTGATCTTCTTTGCACGATATATGGAATCCGTGGCATGGCTGCAAAAAGTGCAGTGAGGGTTGCCAAAACTGCTATATGTACTATCTTGATTCCCTGCGGGATAAGGACGGTTCCGAAATATACAGAACAAAGGCAGGATTTAAGTATCCGCTTTCAAAATACCGGGACGGGACATACAAGGTTAAAAGCGGAGAGATGATACGTGTTTGCATGACTTCGGACTTCTTTTTGGAAGAAGCCGATCCATGGCGTGATGAAGCGTGGGCTATCATAAAACAGCGGTCGGATGTGAAGTTTTTTCTGCTGACAAAGCGTCCAGAACGAGTGGCGGATCATCTTCCGTGGAACTGGGGAGACGGATGGGAGAATGTGATGTTCAATGTCACCTGCGAAAACCAGCGGCACGCGGATGAGCGTATTCCGATTCTTCTTGACCTGCCATTTAAGCATAAAGGAATTATGTGTGCGCCTTACATCGGTCCCGTCAGCATCAGAGAATATCTGCCATCGGGACAGATAGAGCAGGTACTCTGTGATGGGGAGAATTACGGTGGCGCAAGACCTTGTCATTATGAATGGGTCAAGTCTCTCCGGAATGAATGTGTTGAATACAATGTAACTTTTATTTTTTGCGGCACCGGACGAAGATTTGTGAAAGATGGAAAACTTTATAAACTGGAGGGCAGCATCCAGACAGAACAGGCATATAAGTCTGGGTTAAGTTATCAAGGGAAACCAATTGATTTTAAGCTCACGGATGCTTGGGGATGTCCCATATCGGCAGATAATCTGTATATACCCTATTTCGGAGAACGCTGCCAAAATTGTGGAATGAGAATGACCTGTAATGGATGTAGCAGATGTGGAAAGTGTTCATATCTTTCTAAAAACATATGAAAAAAGCACTCAACATAATGTGGAGTGTTTTTTTCTTGCCCTGTCTACGAAGAAGTTCATTTTTGAACCCGTCAAAATGTAAAAAATTAAATTGTATCAAAGACAGCGTTTGGTAAGATTTTATCATTGGGAATTCTCTTTATCAAGACGAAACGATTAGAGTATGGGGTAAAATTATTGTGTTTTTCTATCTCTTTTTCGTTTCATCAAGCCATGCCTGAAATTCCTCAAAACTGATTTCTCCGGTTTCACAAAGGGTACGTTTCTCCCTTGCAATCCGTCCCCACTCGGCAAACTCCGCACGTGAGATATACTTGGTGCGTTTTCTGGAATCCATGCGTCGGTATGCCTGTGTATATGCCCGGTGGATGCGGTCGTCTTTATGGCGGTTCTCAAAGGTCAAAGTTGCTCCGATTTCCCGGCAGGGCTTTCCGTACTTTGGATTGAACCGGCTGCAGTATTCCCGGTCAGAACGTCCGGCAGGGATGAAGAATTTTCCGCAGGTACGGCATTTCTTATAAGGGATGTTGTCACGCAC
>JAFVAA010000148.1 GCA_017476305.1 Lachnospiraceae bacterium | reverse complement strand
GCTTTCATGATGGCTTCCATTCTTTTGAATCCTCAGCTCATCATCTACAGTGCGGCGCTTGGCGTGACGGCGCTTACTGTCCGAATCATGACCTGTTTCTTGTGCGGATGTGCGGCGGGACTTTTAATATTTCTATTCTACAGGGATAAAGATTTTTTCAATTTTGACGGGTTTGAGGAGCGGGCGAGCCACGACACGCATCCGAATCTGCTGATCCGATATCTTCTGAATCTGTGGAGGATCGAAAAAGCGACTGGTCTGTATTTCCTGTTTGGCATCCTACTTTCGGCACTGTTCCAAAGATATGTGCCGCAGGATGTGATGGTGGATGTGTTCGGCGGGAATGAAGCCTGGGGCGTTCTGATGGCGGCCACCATCGGTGTGCCGCTCTATGCATGCGGTGGTGGGACAATACCGCTCCTTCAGCAATGGCTCCTTGATGGAATGAGCATGGGAAGTGCGGCAGCGTTCATGATCACCGGACCGGCGACGAAGATAACGAATCTTGGGGCATTAAAAATTGCGATGGGCTGGAAGAGGTTTCTGTTGTACATTGCGTTTGTAATGGCGTTCGCCTTTGTTATGGGAATCATTGTAAATTTGGTATGCCGATTCGGATGAAATGAAGGAAGATTAAGTATGAGTGTATGGAATCCATGGCATGGATGTCATAAAATAAGTCCGGGATGTCTAAATTGCTATATGTACAGGCGGGATGCAGAATTTGACAAGGATAGTTCCATAGTGACAAAGACTTCTTTGTTTCGGCTTCCGATACAAAAATCAAAGAACGGTGAATATAAACTGCAGACTGGAGGATATGTCTACACCTGCATGACTTCTGACTTCTTTGTGGAGGAAGCGGACGATTGGAGAAAAGAAGCGTGGGATTACATTCGGGTTCGCTCGGACCTTCATTTTTACATTATTACAAAAAGGATCCAGCGGTTTGGAGTAAATCTTCCTGTAGATTGGGGTAGCGGCTATGAAAATGTTACTATCTGTTCAAACGACTGATAAAGTAGATGGTCAGACGGAACATAATAGGGATGCAGAGGAAGAAACGGAAATGGCTTTGGAAAATGATAAGAAGCAGGATGTCATAAAAAAAATAAAAGTGTCATTAGAATATAAGCGTATGTCAACAATGGCATCCAACCAGATTGCCGTATGGGTAGAAAATGAAAACGGAAAAGTCATTAAAACTCTGATGGTCACAGATTTTACAGCAGCAAACAGAGGCTACCGTGAAAGGGATATGGCATTGTCAGGCTGGGTAAAAAGTGCACAACCTGAGAATATGACAGATGATGAGTTGGATGCCATTTCCAGTGCTACGCCCGCAGAAGGAGAATTGTCATATACTTGGGATATGACGGATGAATCCGGCGAGCGGGTTTCTGACGGAGTATACCAAATCAAAGTAGAAGGAACCCTTTTTTGGGAGAGCAATGTACTGTATACGGCAGAGGTAGATACACAAAAAACAAAAGAAGGGAAAATTACAGTCAAACAAAAGAGAAGTGAGCCGGATAACCATGAGAATGAATCCATGATCCAAAATATAAAGATAACGGCAAAAATGGAATGAAGCAGTCTAAAAATACAAAATTACAGAACAGGAGGATGATATTATGGAATTTGAGGAAATTTTAAGAAAAAGACACTCTGTGAGGAAATTTGATAACAGGCAGATCAGGGAGGATATGCTATGGGATATTATAGACGATGCGAGAAAGTCTCCCTCATGGGCGAACGCACAGGAACGGGGAGTATATATTGCATCTAAGGAAAAGGC
>JAFVAA010000147.1 GCA_017476305.1 Lachnospiraceae bacterium | reverse complement strand
TTGATAAATTTATGGAAAAGGACAGACGCATAGAAATTGCTAAGAAATTTACGGAATATGGATTCCAGTATGTGACACTGGATTTGATGGGGTATCGCATGGGCAGCATGAATCTTTAGTCCGAACAGATAAGGAGAAGAGTATGGGAAGGACGTTATATATCGAGTGCAATTCAGGAATCAGCGGAGATATGACAGTGGCAGCACTTTTAGATCTGGGGGCGGACAGGGAGGTTTTGGAAAGGGTGCTTCGAAGTGTTCCGGCAGAGGGATTTGAGATAAAAATTAGTCGTGTGAAAAAATCAGGGATTGATTGCATGGATTTTTCTGTGGAACTGGAAGATGGGTATGAAAATCACGATCATGATATGGAATATCTTTATGGGCATGATAAAAAATCTCATGGAGAACATTCTCATGATAGAGAGCATTCTCACGAAGAAAATGATCTTTCCGTTCATCATGAAGAACATGGTATGGGACATCATGAGCATGGTGCAGAGTATCATGAGCATAATGAGGAACATCATGATCATAGTACAGGACATCATGGGCATGGTGCAGAGTATCATGAGCACAGTGCAGGACACCATCATCCGCACAGCCATGTACACAGAGGTTTAAAGGATGTGCTTGCTATTTTAGAGAAAACAGAGATGACGGATGGAGCGAGGAATATCGCAGAACGGATTTTTCGGATTTTAGCAGAGGCAGAGGCAAAGGCACATGGACTTCCTGTGGAGGAGGTGCATTTTCTTGAGGGGGGGGCAATCGACTCTATCGTAGATGTGATTTCTGCTGCGGTCTGCTTCAATAATCTTGGGATTTCAGAGGTGATTGTACCCGGGGTATGCGAGGGAAAGGGAACTGTGCGCTGTGCACATGGAATTTTACCGATACCGGTTCCGGCAGTGGCAAATATTATGGAAAAGTATATGCTGCCGGTGTGTTTTATCGAAATGGAAGGGGAGCTTGTCACACCGACAGGGGCAGCGATTTTAGCTGCCATGATGACATCGGAAAAGCTGCCTGACACGGTTCGGATAGAAAAAACAGGAATTGGTGCCGGAAAGCGTGCGTATGAAAGACCGAGTATTTTGCGGATGATGCTTTTAGAAACACAGGATTTGGAAAAGGACTTAGCCGATAAAAATGTTAATGAAAATACAGTGAGAATACAGGAGGCAGACAGGGCTTCAAAAGATTTTATATATAAATTAGAGACAAATCTGGATGACTGTACCGGAGAGAGCCTGGGATATGTCATGGAGAAGCTGTTTGAAGCTGGGGCAAGGGATGTACATTATACTCCCGTGTATATGAAAAAAAATCGTCCGGGATGGCAGTTAAATGTACTTTGCGAACAGAAGGATATCGAGAAAATGGAGCAGATTATTTTTTTCGAAACGACGACGATCGGTATTCGGAGAATTCCTTATGAACGAACGATTTTGCCCAGGAAAATGGAAAAGCTTTTGACGAAATTTGGTGAGGCAGAGGTAAAGGTCTGTGACATCGGAGAGAAAAAAAGATATTATCCTGAGTATGAAAGTGTGGCGAAAATCAGTAGAGAAAAAGGAGTTTCTTATCCGGAGGTTTATAAAGAGGTTTTATGTGCCATAGATAAATGGAAAAAACAGTAAAAAAAATAGGAAAGATTACCGTCACATCGGAAATTTAGCAGAAAGAGAATGAATTCCTGATGTACCAGAAGGGATTTTTACGACAAATATGTAGAATGGCAGTGGGAGAGGATTGGAATATGCTTGATTGGAAAAGACCGGAAATAGGGGATATAGAGAAAATTCGGCAGATTGTTTACCGGACGGGTGAAAAGGGAAGTGATGTTTCGGCTGCGAATATTTTTTTGCTGCGGGAGAAATATAATATCCGGATCGCGATAAAGGATGGTTTTCTGTTTCGGTGCTATACGGGGAACAGACTTCCGGGACGGAATGGGGTTGCCTTTCTGGTCGGAAAAGGGAATCTGGAAAAGGCGGTAAAGGAATTGGAAGAGGATCGGAAGGAACGGGGGCTTCCTGTAAAATATATTTTTTTAACGGAGCAAAGCAGGGAATGGCTTTTGAAGCGAAATCCGGAAAGCGCGTTTTTTTCCGAAGACGGGAATGCTGATTATCTTTATTCTGCAGAGCATTTAGGGCTTTTATCCGGAAAGAAAAATCATAAGAAAAAGAACAGAGTACAGCACTTTAAACGGGAATATCCTGATTTTTTGGTACGGTTCATCAAACCGGAGAACTTTTATCTGTTTACAAAGGATATCATTGCAGTGGAGGAGGAGTGGTTTGCTACGCAGGAGGAGCGCATTGATTCCTCCTTTGTGGAGCGGCTGGAGATTTATGATGCCTGTAAATTTTTTAAAGAGCTGGAGCTTTTTGGGGCAGTTATTTATGCGGGAGAGCAGCCGGTGGCGATGTCTCTTGCTTCTGAAATTTCCCAGGGAGTTTATGATATTCATTTTGAAAAAAGCTATGGTGATTTTGCGAAGGCCGGTGGTTTTGCTGCCATCAATCAGGCATTTGCAAAGTATCTTTTAGAGAGGAGAGCTGCAGTATGGATCAACAGGGAGGAGGATATCGGACTTCCGGGGCTGCGAAAAGCAAAGCTTTCCTACCATCCGGATTTGATGCTGGAAAAATTTCATACATAAATTTAAGAGCCGTAGAGCTTTGAATCGTGTGTTGGAGGAGAAATGTTATGTTACATGAGGTGTTATCAAAGGAGGCATGTGCAGCATGCAGGTTCTGCTGTGCATTTCGGAGAAAAAGTCTGTGGGAGGTTCCCAGGATGCCTTTGGAATTTTTGGAAAAATATCCAAAGGATTTTAAGGGGCATGAGATAAAGTATCTGGTGCAGGAGAAAAATGGAAGTAAATTTGTCATTACGGATTTAAGGGAAAATTATCAAACTGCGGATCCGGAGGAGGAAGCCGCCTGTCCGTTTTTGGATTCGAAAAAAGGGTGTGTGCTGCCAGAGGAGGATAAACCATTTGACTGTAAAATCTGGCCGCTGCGGTATATGAGAATGGAAGATGGAGAGAAAAAGATCTGTCTGACACCGACCTGTCCTGAGGTAAATCAAGTACCTCTGTCGCGGATGAAAAAGCGGGTGGAGGATGGACTGGGGGAAAAGATTATAGAATATGCCGAAAAAAATCCATATATGATCAAGGAATATAAAGATGGATTTCCGATACTGTGAGGGTGATTTTGGTTTGAGCTATGCAGTATAGGGTGTGCAGATGCTCTTGTGTGCGTGGAGCGGGAGAAAAAATGCCTGTTTTTAGGGAGAGCGGCAGGATAGAATGAGCAGAAAGGAGGATTTGTGATGTTTCAGGTTTTGGTGGTGATACAGTTTTTTAGTATTGTTGGCATGCTTTTTGAATCCATATATATTGTGAAAAACTGGAAGAAACGAATCCACGGATACCTTCTTCTGTATAGTATTTCCGTTATGATTAATAATGCGGGATATTTTGAACTGATGTTAGCGAAAACGGCAGAGGCAGCACTTACTGCGAAGAAAATGTCTTATATGGGCAGTGTATGGATTCCTTTTTCGATGTGCCTGTTTGTGATGGAGCTTTGCAATGAGGAACGGATGAGGAAATTTTTAGTCCGTTTTGGCATACCGGCACATTCCCTGATTTTCTTTCTGGTTCTCACGTTTGAGAAGCACAGGCTGTTTTATTCGGATTTTCGATTTGTCGAAACGGGGATGTTTCCACATATGAAATATACAAATGGTCCGTTCCATCATTTTTATTTTGGCCTGGTCTTTTTGTATATGCTGTATTTTTATTTTATTTTGTTCCGCACACTGTACTTTGAGAAAAATGCGAAATACAGAAAGCGGTTGACATATATGGTGATTGGCCTGTTTGTCGTGGGAGTTTTTTTCATGCTGCATATATTCGGGGTGATGGGTGAGTATGATCCTACGATGCTCGGATATTCTGTGGCTATGATCTTTATGTATATAGCTATTTTCCGGTATGATTTTCTGGATACACAGGAGCTGGCGCAGGATTTTATCATAGATCGTCTTTCTACCGGTATCATAGCGGTAGATGAGGATGGTCACGTGGAATACTTTAATCAGCCGGCGAAAGAAATTTTTTCCAATCTTACGGAGGATTCAGAGGATATCGTGACGGCTTTGGAAGAAAATGTGGAGAAGAAGGAAACGTTTTCTCTTCAGGGCAGGGTTTATCAGCCGGAGAAAAATATGCTGTATCGTGGGAAAAAAGCGGTGGGTGCCGTGTATGTGCTGGTAGATGAAACCGATCATTTCAAATACATGGAGGAGTTGGATGAGCAGCGGAGGATTGCGGATTCTGCCAATCGGGCAAAGACCTACTTTTTAGCAAATATGTCACATGAGATTCGAACACCGATTAATGCGGTATTGGGAATGGATGAGATGATTTTAAGAGAAAGCGGAGATGAAACGATTCGGTCCTATGCGACGGATATACATACTGCCGGGCGGACACTTTTAACCCTGATCAATGATATTTTAGATTTTTCCAAGGTAGAGGAAGGAAAGATGGAGATTATTCCTGTGGAGTATCAGTTGTCCTCTCTGATCAGTGATTTGGAAAATATGGTCAGGGAACGTGCTGAGA
>JAFVAA010000146.1 GCA_017476305.1 Lachnospiraceae bacterium | reverse complement strand
TCCATCGATGGAAGCTGCTTCGAAAAGATCCGGGCTGTTTCCCATGATTGCTGCCATGAGCATGATGGAGGTATTTCCGAACCACATAAAAAAGTTCATGATGCAGATAAGTGTTCTGGTACCTCCGACAGATCCCATAAAGTCAATTTTATTTTTGATCAGTCCCAATCCCATTAAGAGATTGTTGATTGGACCGGAAGTGGAAAACATGGTGAAGAACAGCATGGCGAATGCAGATGCCATGATTAAGTTCGGCAGATAGATAACGACTTTAAAAAATCCTTCTCCATGGATTTTCAGACGTGCATCGGAAAACCAGGATGCTAAAATCAGTGCAATCACAATCTGCGGGATAAAACCTAAAATCCATAAGAGAAATGTATTTCCCATATAGTGGAACAGATCCGCACCAAATACTGCTATGTAATTCTTCAGTCCTACGAAATTTGGCCCCACTATTTTCAGTCCGGAACGATAATATTCATAAAAACTGTATCGAATCGTATCTGCGAGCGGGATAAAAGAAAAAATGAAATAACAAAGGAAAAATGGAAGAATGAAGAGGTAGCCCCATTTTGCGCGGGTAATACTTTTTTTCTTTTTCATAGTTTACCTTCCTTTCTAAAAAAGCCCCGCTCCTGCGCCATTTTTATGACGCAAGTGTTTACGGGGCATATAAAGTGTTAAAGAGATTTTATTATTCTGGCCAATTTACAGCGGTGATATCAGGATAACGCTCCTTGATTGCCTTTTCAAAGTTTTCTTTTGCTTTGTCAAAGTCTACTTCTCCCTGGAAGTAATCGCCAAATGAGTTCTGGATCAGCTCTACGCATCCCTGATCATAGCTGGAAAGTGTTGTCATTGAGATAGAATCAGCTGCAGGCTGGAAGTACTTAAATGGATTCTCACCACCGAGGAACTCTGCGCTGAAAGAAGCATCTTCTGCGATTTCCTTCATACCGCTCTGGGTATTGGTGAAGTCAAGATATTCCTTTGTGATAGTGACCAGGTTGTCTTTATTTCCAGTGATTGCTAACATGATATCCTTGATATGCTGTGGGTTATCCGTGCCATTGCAGCCGTGTACGAAAGAACCACCCCAGTTAAATGCCTGCGGACCATCTGTTACTGCCCATGCACCCTTTTCTCCATCCCAGTTTGGATTGATTACGAAATCAATACCCCATGCAGGTAAAAGGAAACTGAATACTTTTGATTTAGAACCCATGGATTTATTCCAGTCATCTGTCCACTGACCTTTGATGTTTTTATCGAAGAGACCGGCATCTAACCATTCCTTAGAGTCGTTGATCCAATCCATGATCTTCGGATCCACATTAATCTCTGTGCTCCCTGACTCTACCCAAGGCTTGGAAATGCTGTTTCCATAAGCACGGAAAGTATCTGCATAGGTTGCGAAGGTAAAGTAGCCTTTTTTCTTTAACTCTTCTCCGGTAGCTTTCAAGGTTGCCCAATCTGCTACCTTTGCATGAATCTCATCCGGATCATCTGTTCCGAAAGCATCTTTAGCGATGTCTCTGCGGTATACCAGGAGACATGGGCATGCCTGCCAGGTGGAACCACGCTGTACACCGTTTGCGTCAGAAGCTACCGTCTTTGTAAATGGATACTGGTCAGCTAAATCCGTATTCGGATCGATGCCAAGTGCTTCTACAGGAATCGCTACATCTGCATCTGCATCCGTATACTTCGTTACATAATCCGTTTCAGACAGAAAGATATCAATCTTATCATCTGCAGCGGCATCTGCCTGCTTTAAGAGTGCCTCGTCTAACTTCTGCTGGTAAACACCGTCCTGGTTCGGGTTAATGGTCCAGTGGATTTCTGTACCGTCTTTTAACTTCGTTACCGTACCGTCTTCCGAGGTGCTTTCCACCTGGTCGTATACTTTTTCTAAACGATCATGGAATTCGGTGTTCCAGGACCAGATGTTGATGACCTTTCCCTCCTCTTCAGAAGAGATGTAGTTGCTTAAATCAGCAGCCGGTTCGGAAACCTCGGAAGATGCAGAAGAAGCACTGCTGTCCGTGCTTTTGCTGCTTCCGTTTCCTGCCGGGGTATCAGAACTGCCGCATGCGGTCAGTCCTAAAACCAGAGACGTAGCAAGTAAGGTACCAATCACTTTTTTTCTCATTTTTTTAATCCTCCTGTTTGTTTAATGTTTTAAACTATGTTTCTTAAGATGGCTTTATTTTAGTCATTTTTCACAAAGAACTATATAAAAATATAAAACAAAATATCGAAATCATGATGTGCTTTCTATTATTTTAATTTTTTTGCGGTACCTCTTTTTTTACGAAACAGCCTTTCCCGTTCTGCTTCGCCTGATAGAGTGCCTGGTCGGCTGTCGAATAGAGGAGTTCGAAATCTGCGGTTCCGTTCATATCCTGTGCAATGCCGATACTGGAGGAAAAGCCTCCGGCATCCCCGACTTTGGCACTGCGAAGCTCATAGAGGATGCTGTCACAGCGTTTTTTAAAGAACTCATCGGAGACAGGAGTGGTCACACAGACCATGAACTCATCCCCGCCAATGCGTCCTAAAATATCAGAGTCACGAAAGCTTCTTTTCAGGGTATATCCGAAAAATTTCAGAACATCGTCCCCGGTCTGATGTCCGTAGGTGTCATTGATATGTTTAAAGTTATCAAAGTCAAAGATGAGAAGGGAACAGGCGGCCCCTTTTTCGCTGTTCTCTAAATAGTTTCTGACGGTCTCCTCAACAGATATCTTATTTAAAAGACCGGTCAGAAGGTCGGTACTGCTTTTCCTGTGCAGTTCCCTGCTCATGCGTCCGGTATCCGTCTGCAGACTGAGCAGAACGAAATAGCAGAGAAGCGAGATGGCGACGGATGCGGAAATCAGTATGAAATCCTCCATACATAAAGAAGCTTCCCGAAATATTTTATCCAGGATACAGAGAAGGACTGCCATGATCAAACGGGAGCAGATGATGATTTTAAAATAATCGACGAAAAAGACTACCGAGGAAATGATGACAAGGGGAAGGAAAAGAAGCGTTTTTTCTTCC
>JAFVAA010000145.1 GCA_017476305.1 Lachnospiraceae bacterium | reverse complement strand
TGCACTTACGAGGATTTACTGGTATATCGGGATTGTTTTGGTTCTATCGGGACTGATTTTAGCAGTCTGGTTTCCGGGAGGTGGGGAAGAAAAATAATTTTTATACTATTTTGGGTAAAATTCGGATATACCTACGGGGAAGATGTTGATATATGTTTTTTACAGGCTGTATGAGGAGCGTGCGACTTTTGGTGGGAAAGAATGGTGGTGATTTATGGAGAAGCTTTGTATTCCTTTGGTGATTCCGGTTTATGAGCCGGATGAGAGATTTCTTTCTCTTTTGGAGAATATAAAGGAGAGTGATATCCGTCCTGTGATCATTGTGAATGATGGCAGCGGTGAGAAATATGAAAGGATTTTTCTGTCTGCGGAGCGGATGATGGAGGGGGAGGATTTTTACATTTTAAGCTATGAGGAGAACAGAGGAAAGGGATATGCTTTAAAAACTGCGTTCACCTATGTGCTTGTAAATTATAAGGATGCAATCGGCGTGGTGACAGCAGATTCGGACGGGCAGCATACCTGTGAGAGTATAGAGGGGGTGCGGAAAGCATTGGCTGAAAATCCGGAGTGTCTGGTGCTGGGGTGCCGTGATTTTGAAGATAAGAAGCGGGAATCTGAGAAGGTGCAGGCGCAGAATGTTCCAACGGAATACATCCCACAGGGTTATGTTCCCACGGAACACATCCCACAGGGATGTATTCCGTGGAAAAGCAGATTTGGAAATCGAATCACGAAAAAAGTTTTTGCGTATGTTTCCGGTATAGAGCTTTCTGATACGCAGACCGGTCTTCGTGGGATTCCGACGGAATTTATGAAGGAGCTGATTCGTCTGGAGAGCGACCGGTTTGAATTTGAAATGCAGATGATTTTGGAAGCAGCAGGGAAGAAAAGGATTGTCGAAGTGCCGATTCCTATGATTTATGATTCCGTGAAAAATCATCAGACGCATTTCAGACCTGTGGTGGATTCTGTAAAAATATACCGGATTTTATGCAGGAGTTTTTTCCGGTATACGTTTTCCTCACTTTCTTCGAGTATTTTAGACCTGTTGTTTTTTCAGATTCTTTGTTCGATCATTCGAAATAGATTTCAGTGGTACGTTGCGGTGGCGACAGGAATTGCGAGGGTGATTTCTGCTATCTATAATTATACGATGAATAACGAATTTGTTTTTCGGAGCCAAAAAAGGAAAAAAATTTCTTTTCCAAGGTATGCTTTACTGGCTCTGGTTCAGATGGCGTGCAGTGCATTTTTGGTGACGGTTTTTGTAATACTTTTGCCAATGCTTCCGGAGCTGTTGATAAAAATAGTGGTGGATACGGGACTGTTTTTTCTCAGCTATAAAATCCAGCAGAAATACATATTTTAAAAGGGCTTTCTATAAACGAAAAGCCCTTTTGATTTGTATTGCGAATCGGGGATTTGCAATGCGAAACGAAGATTCGCATTTTATAGTCTGTCTGCTATATCATAAATCAGCCGCTCGCTGTCCTCCCATCCCAGACACGGATCGGTGATGGATTTTCCGTAGACATGTTCATGGATGCCCTGATTTCCCGGCTCGATGTAGCTTTCAATCATTACGCCCTTGACCAGATTTTTGATGTCCTCGGATTCTGTCCGGTTATGAAGTACTTCAAATACGATACGAGGCTGTTCGTAGTAGCATTTATTGGAATTGGAATGATTGGCATCAATGATGGTTGCCGGATTTTTCAAATCCAGCTTCTGGTACATCTCTAAAAGCCTCTGCAAATCTTCATAGTGATAGTTCGGCTTGGACTGATTGTGCTTATTGACTGCACCACGTAAAATGGTGTGCGTCAGAGGATTTCCGTCCGTTTTTACTTCCCATCCCCGGTAGAGGAAGGTATGTCCGTGCTGTGCGGCAATGCAGGAATTCAGCATGATGCTGAAGGTTCCACTGGTTGGGTTTTTCATGCCGCATGGGATGTCAAAGCCGCTGACAGTCAGGCGGTGCTGCTGATCCTCGACGGAGCGGGCACCTACTGCCACATAGGATAAAATGTCCTCGATATAAGGCCAGTTTTCCGGATAGAGCATTTCATCGGCGGCGAAAAGATGTGTTTCTGCGATGGCTCTTAGATGCATTTTCCGCATGGCGATGATTCCCTCCAGCAAATCCGGTGCTTTTTCCGGATCCGGCTGGTGTACGATTCCCTTATAGCCTTCGCCGGTTGTTCTCGGTTTATTCGTATAGATACGTGGGATGATGATGATTTTATCCTCCACTTTTTCCTGTACCTTTGCCAGACGATTTAAATAATCGCAGACAGAATCCTCATTATCTGCAGAGCAGGGACCGATGATAACTAAAAATTTATCAGAATCGCCGGTAAAGACGTCACGGATTTGCTTATCCCTGTTTTTTTTCAGATTTTTATGTGTCTCCGGAAGTGGATACTCGGAGAGCAGTTTCTTTGGTGTCATGATTTCTTTTACGTAGGTTGCACCCATTTTCTTTTCCTCCATTTACTGCCGGACCAGGAAACAGCGATGCGGTTTTATAAGCTCTGCTGCTGCCGGCGATATTCTGTATTTTTCTTCCCACCTGTTTAACCTATACTATGATAGGCGAAAAAGGAAGGCAAGTCAAGTGGCTTATTTTCCGCTTCGAAGCTTTAAAATCAGATGTCCGATGATTCCACCGAGGATGACTGGATAACTGCCGAGCAGAAGATACCATGGAAACGGACTTTCTGAGAAAATACCGGGAATGGTAAAGCCGATGGAAAACAGGAGGACAAAAATGCCTTTTTTCTGTTTGCTTTTGCTGACTCCGCAAAGGATGCCAAAAACCAGAAAAAGGATGCCATGAAGGGCAAACGCATAGATTCCGAAAAGCATCTGTTTTTCAAAATCGGGGAAGGAAACCTGGATAAAGCCCTTTAAAACGGAAGTGACAGCAATCATCAAAAGAATAAAAATTCCCCACAGATATCCATCCTTTAAAGCATTAAATGCGCGAAGCCGGAAAGGAGCAGAGTGCTTTGCTTCGTTTTTTTTGACCTGAAAGGGTTCTCTCTGGTAAAGGGCGAGTTTTTCCTGGCAGCAGCTGCAGGAAGAGAGGTGTTCCTTAAAAAGCTTTCTGCTTCCGGGGTGAAGAAGGTTCTCTACAAAAAGCGGCATAAGATCTTCTGCTATTTTACAATCAATCTGTTTCATATCGAAGTGACACTTCCTTTCATTTTATAGTGGTGCCAGAAGGCTGGCATGAGGGTTTACTTTGAAAATAGGCGGATAGCTTTTTTATCACCCACAGAAGGATTCCAACTCCAATTCCCAGTAAAACGGGCAGATAGAAAAGGAAGCTTCCTTTTTCAAATGGTACAGACCACGGATTTTCATAATGAAAGACAACTGCCGCCGTAAACGGATTTAAATAACCCATTACAGCACCTGCAAGAAGCCCGAAGGGTCCTGCGTAATACACATATACTGCTGACGAAATTCCGGAAATGACAGGGAGGAGGAAATAGTAGTATAAAAGTGTATATCCCATCGTATCCCCGGAATTTAGAAAAAGGGTACCGGAGAGCCAGGCAAGGAGTAAAATAGCGGCATACAGGCAGAAAAAGCCGAGCAGGGTTCGCTGCTTTTTCCAGACAGAGGCATAGGATTTTAGTTCTTCGCCGTTGTCAAATTCTTTGCTTTTTTCCTCATTTTCATATAACCCT
>JAFVAA010000144.1 GCA_017476305.1 Lachnospiraceae bacterium | reverse complement strand
CCGGGGACTGCGTGACGATCTGCCATATCTCCGCTAACTTTCCGTTCCATGTGTCGAGTGCATTTTGTAAGTTCTGTACTACCCAGTTATCCGAGTCCAATGTTTTCACACCTCCTGTTCCAAGTCTGTTTACAAAAAGGTGGTAAATCCATACCGTTTCCGGCATGATGATACCACCCTAGCAAAAAGCAGACTGCCTTTCTTACAGTCTGCCCTGCCATTTTTCACAGTATCACCCCGCAATCGTATTCAGGATTTCCTTTGCAAAGGTGATCACCACACCGCCCGCAAGTGTCAAAAATCCGTTCGCCCTCTGGCTCGGATCATGTGACTTTAAGGAAAGTCCTATCTGCACAATGCCAAAGCCCAACAGTATCATTCCTATCGCCCGTATCAGTCCGAAGATAAATGTGGACAGGTTATTGACGACTGCAATCGGATCATCTGCCGCAAAGACAGTCGCTGTTCCAAGTGTCATCATAAGCACAAGGGCGGAGTAGGCGGTCATGCCGATTTTGACTTTTCCGTATTTTTTCTTTTTCCGTCCGGATGCTGCCTGTGTGTCTTTGTTCCCTGCTTTTCTGTTCCTGAATGCCTGCATTTTTCCTGTTATCATTTCTCTTTTCCTCCATTTTCTGAATACATATTTTCTAAATCTTCCTCTGATAAAATTTCATATTCCCCTGCATCTACTTCAATCTCCGTCACCTCCCCCTCAAGGCTGTTCCATAAGGATATGCCCGCTACTGCCTCCGTCACTTCCCCATGACGGTACGGCTCTGCCTTTCCGTCTGTTGTGAGTTCCACATTCGGATGTTTCAGGATGTCGAACTTTTCATCCATGATGGGGCGTTCCCCACGAATGAAGAATATCGCATAACGGTTATCAAGCATCCGCACCTCGTCCGGTGTCAGAAGCTCCCTGCCGGATAACTGATAATTCGTGGAGTAGTTCCCGGAATGCCCCGTCGATTTTCCGTAAGTGTTCATGTCTATCGTTTCTTTCCCTAAAAGCTCGCTCACATATTTATGCGAACCCTGCTCGTTGCCTCCCAGATACAGAAACTCGTCACAATTCCCTAAAATGCTCTCCCACTGCTTTTCAAAAAGTGCCTTGATCTGTGCGATATTCTGTAAGATGATGGACACGCTTATTTCCCTCGCCCGCATGACTGCCAGAAGTTTGTCGAAGTCATCCGGCAGGCTGAGGTTGGCAAATTCATCCATCAGAAAATGCACATGGACGGGCAGGCTTCCCCCATACTTATAATCCGCTATATAAAAAAGCTGCTGGAATAGCTGCGTATAGAGCATGGAAATGAGGAAGTTCAGGCTCGTATCATTATCCGGTATGATGGCAAAAAGGGCGGTCTTTCGCTCTCCCATCTTAGCAAGCTCTAACTCGTCTGTCGCTGTCATGGCTGCAAGGCTTGAAAGATTGAATTTCTCTAACCTTGCCGCAAGCGTGATCTGGATGGATTTCAGCGTTTTTGCACTTCCTGAGTGGTAATCCTTGTAATACTTGAGTGCGATATGGTCGGGATTTTTCATTTCCAATCGTTCAAAGAGTTCATCAAGCGGGGATTGGTATTCCTCATCATCTTCTTTTACCTCGCCCGCCCGTAAAAGCTCCATCACCATCGGGAAATTCTGTTCGTCCTTTGGTGCCTCATACAGCAGATAGAACATCAAAGCCATCAAAAGCATCGAAGCGGCAGTATCCCAGAACGGATCATTGCTCTGGCTCCCTTTCGGTGTGGTCGCTTTGAAAAGGTTGGTGACTAACTTCTGCACATCCCCGTCACTCTGGAGATAAACAAAGGGATTGTAACAATGGCT
>JAFVAA010000006.1 GCA_017476305.1 Lachnospiraceae bacterium | reverse complement strand
CCAGCAGCAGCGTATCGGCATTGCAAGGGCGGTGGCACTGGATCCGGACGTCATTCTTTTTGATGAGCCGACCTCTGCACTGGATCCGGAGTTAGTAGGTGAGATCTTAGATGTGATTAAAAAGGTGGCGAAAAAGGGAATTACGATGATTGTGGTAACACACGAGATGTCCTTTGCCCAGGAGGTGGCATCAAAGGTTATATTCATGGATGGAGGAGTTGTGGTGGAAAGCGGAACACCAAAGCAGATTTTCTACTATCCAAAGGAAGAGAGAACAAAGAAATTTTTGGAAAGGATTATTCCGCAGGATCAATATTTTATATAGAATTTTCATGTAAAATGTAGTTTGCAAAGCCTGTGTCTGTGCGCTGTCCGTCACAGGCTTGGATGTATAAAAAGCAGCGCAGAAATGAGGTTATGTATGTCAGAGGTGCGATATTCCGGTGTGCGTGAGAGCAGACCGAATCGATTCAATGATTTAGGGACAACGGGCAGAGAGGCAGAGGAGCAGTTTAAAAAGGGCTGTCTGAAAAGGGCAGACAGGAGTTTTGCACAGGGGCTTCAGTGCCAGCAGATCAACAGCATGGCAGCACTGATGTCCTTAGAGGATTCCGTGTTTATCTCCCATTCGCCACAGGGATGTGTAGGATGCGCCATCATGGCGGTGGATATGTACCGTGTCGGACAGATACACAGGGGAATCAAGCAGGTGAAAAATCCAAGGTTACTTGTGACGAATATTGACCAGAAAAGTGTGGTCTTTGGCGGGGAAGAAAAGCTTCGCGCTGCGGTGAAGAAGGCGGTGGAAAGATATCATCCGAAGCTGGCATTTATCTATGCTTCCTGTGCATCGGGCATTATTGGGGATGATATTGATGCGATTGCGGCCGATTTACAGACGGAATATCCGGATACGATCATGGTTCCGATTCATTGTGAAGGGTTTAAGTCGAAAATCTGTGCATCCGGATTTGATGCGGCTTTTCTTTCGATTAACAAATATATTTTAAAGAAACAGAGTGTCCCGAAGGAAAAGGGATTAGTGAATCTTTTTGCACCTACGACGGTCAGCTATGCGGATCAGAGGGAGATGGAAAGAATGCTTTCCCTTTTAGGGGCGAAGGTGAATTATATTCCTTTTTACAGTTCGCTGGAAAAAATTAAGAGAATTCCTGCGGCAGAAGCATCTACTTCGATTTGTAAGGTTTTTGCGGATGAATTTATGAAAACTCTGTGGGAGGATTATGAAATTCCTTATTCCCATACCGTGATGCCAATCGGTATTCGAAATACAGATAAATGGTACCGGGGAATTGCGAAGGTTCTGGGAAAAGAGGAGGAGGTAGAAAAAATCATTGCAAAGGAGCATGAAAGAATTGAACCGCTGGTGGCAGAGCTTAAAAGCAGGCTGCAGGGAATCCGGGTATTTATCTGTGGAGGAACGGGACGTTCCTTTGCGGCAGCGGCATTGATCGATGATTTCGGAATGAAGCTCGTCGGTCTGGAGACACCGACTTATGATGCGGATGCGCAGGTGGATATCGAATACCTGAATGAAATCCATAAGGATTATGTAGTAGATATTGCGAATATGCAGCCATTTGAGCAGGTAAATCTCGTCAATAAATTAAAGCCGGACGCATTTATCGGCGTTCCTGACTGGGCGGCAAAGCTCGGTATTCCGACGACGCATGTTCTGGATGGAAAACGCTCCACCATGGGGTATGATGGTCTTTTATATCTGGGAAATAAGATTGCTGACCAGCTGCAGAATCCGGGCTTTAATAAGAAGCTGGCAAAGCATGTGAAGCTGCCATACAGAGATTCCTGGTATGAGGAAGATGCGTTCAAATATATTCTGTAGTACAGTCAGCAGAGTCAGAAAAAATATTGGATTTGCAGCAGGTATAAAAAGATTGATTTATAGAAGGGATGGAAAGAGAAATGTCACAGATTATGGAAAATCCGAAGGGCGGTTGTGTTCTGGCAGGAATCAACTCTGTACTGGGGGCGATTGACAGGGCCTGTCCAATCCTTCATTCGGGACCCGGCTGCTGTATGCAGACGACAGCAGCAGATCAGGGACAGTCAGGGCATAAAAGCTCCTGTTTTGTGAGCGGTGTGTCCCTGCCCTCCAGCAATATGCTTGAAAAAGAGGTTGTATTTGGTGGCACGGATAAGCTTCGGACGACGATACAGGGAGCTATCGACATCATTGATGCAGATGCTTATTTCGTGCTGACAGGATGTACAGCAGGCATCATTGGAGATGATATTGCAAGTGTGGCAGAAGGATACTGGGAGAAGGGATTTCCGGTGTATCCGATTGAGACACCGGGATTTGCCGGAGACAGTAATTTAGGATATGAGGTGGTTTGGAATACCCTGATCGATCAGGTGATTGAGAAGGAGGTTCCGAAGGATGAGAGGTTAGTGAATATTTTTGGTATTGTACCATATCACGATCCTTTTTGGAGTGGCACCTTAGAGGGAATCGACCGGATTTTATCCCGTCTGGGGCTTCGTGTCAATACATTTTTTACGAAATATCAGGGGATAGAAACGATTCGGAAGTGTTCCGGTGCTGCACTGAATATCATTGTCAATCCGTGGCTTTTTAAAGGACCGGCGAAAAAGTTCGAGGAAAAATTTGGGGTGCCGTCCATACGGATTCCGGGACTTTTTACCGGGGCGACGGATACCTCTGCGTTTGTGCGTGCTGTGGGCAAAGCACTTGATTTGGAGGAAAAGCTGGTTGAAAGTGTCGTGGAGTCTGAGGAGGACTACGTATATCATTATTTAGGGCAGGCAATCGGTGTAGTGAGCTGGAAACGGTTTGCGGTGGTTGCAGATGCAAACAATGCAGTCGGTCTCACACGCTATCTTGCCAATGATTACAGCTTTACACCGGTTTTAGTCATTGTTTCAGAGCCGATTTTCAGACCGGAGGATAAGGAGCGGATTACAGGGCAGATTCAGAATTTGGAATATGCTGTTCCTCCGAAGGTTCTGTTTTTGACAGACCAGTATGAAATCAATCAGGCGATCCGGGAGGAAGAGAGGGAGATTACGCTTTTAGTCGGCAGCAGCAATGAAAGGGAGATTGCTCTGGAAAAGGATATCCAGTTTATCCTGGCGGCGTTTCCGATGAATGAAAGACTGGTGTTTAATCGTACCTATGCAGGATACAGAGGAAGTCTGACCTTTACGGAGGATATTTATGATAACAATTAAATCGGTTTATCATAATTACTGTGCACGTTTTTAAAGCTTGCGTAGCAGGCGTTGCGCATAACGAAGTTGCGAAGCAACTTCCATGATAAATGCGTCAGCATTTATTTTATCATAATTATTGCCATGCTTTCTGGCATAATGAAGTTACAGAGTAACTTCCATGATGAACGCTTCAGCGTTCATTTTATCATGAAGCTAATGCAAAGTGTGAATCTTGTGTGAAGGATTTGCTGCACTTCTTGAATCTTATCTAAAATATGGTATACTTACCATTAGTAGATAGTTTCAGAAATAGTCATAGGATTTGAAAAGAGGACTGCATACCATGCTATTTGATCTGGCTATGGGATGCAGTTTTTATAGTTTTCAAAGGTGAGGCACGGGAAACGGATGTTTTCGTTCCGTTGTCCGGAATGGGAATGGAAAAATAGAAATGGGGGGAGAAATATGAGAAAAAAACAGATTTTTTCGGGCTTGCTCATAATGGCTGTGCTGCTTTCTGCATGCAGCCAGAGTGGTGTGGAGGGGACAGCGGAAAAAAGTTCTTCCTCCGGGACTGTTTCCGGTTCTTCGGCTTCTTCGGAAGAAGTGGTGGCAGAGACGGTGGAGGATGTGGCTTCTGTATCTGATGCGGCAGCAGAAATTTTACAGAAGGAGCAGTTTACAGAGAGAGATTTAAGTGGTGAGATTTCAGAGGATGCGATAAACATTTCCTTAAAGGATAGTGGTACGGAAATTTCAGGGACAGCAGATGCTTCTTCTGAATATGTGAAGGTAGATGGAAGTACCGTGACAATTCGGAAGGAGGGAACGTATCTTATCAGTGGTACACTTTCGGATGGAATGCTTATCGTGGATGCAGGGGAAAAGGAGAAGGTACAGCTGGTACTGAAGGGGGCAGATATCCATTCGAATACGTCGGCGGCTCTTTATGTAAAGCAGGCAGATAAGGTGTTCGTGACGCTTTCGGATGGCGGCGAAAATACATTGTCCTCAGGGGATTCCTATGTCGCAATTGATGAAAATAATATTGACGGTGCCGTGTTTTCAAAGGATGACATTACCTTTAACGGAAGCGGTTCTCTTTCCGTAGAGGCACCTGCAGGCCATGGAATCGTATCAAAGGATGATTTAAAATTTACCGGAGGCACCTATCAGATTTCGGCAGGGAAGCATGGTGCGGTGGCGAATGACAGTATCCGGGTGGCAGAGGGAACACTGACAATCACATCAGAGGAAAAGGACGGATTTCATTCGAAGGGATATCTGTACATTCACGGTGGTACATTCGATGTGACTGCAGCAGATGACGGGATGCATGCAGATGGAAATTTTTTGGTGGATGATGGAAAGGTTCAGATTACGAAAAGCTATGAGGGACTGGAGGGACAGACGATTACGATAGCCGGAGGGAAAATTTCAGTCACTTCTTCGGATGATGGCTTGAATGCAGCAGGAGGCAATGATTCGAGCGGTATGGATGGAAAGGATGACTGGCGGGGCGGCGGTGGCTCCTTTGCACAGGAGGATGCCATTATCACGATAGCCGGAGGTGTTTTAGAGGTCGATGCAGAGGGCGACGGGATTGATTCCAATGGCTATTTCTATATGAATGGAGGAACGGTCTATGTGGCAGGACCGACCGGAAGAGGAAACGGGGCACTGTCCAGCGGAGTGGAAGCAGTGGCACATGGCGGGACTCTGATTGCTGCCGGAACGGATGATATGGCAGAAAATTTTAGTGAAAATTCGACACAGGGAAGTATCCTGTTCAGTGTGAGCGGGCAGGCGGCAGGAAGTACCATAGAGCTTCTTACTTCGGACGGAAAAAGTCTGGTTTCGTGGGAGGCGAAGAAGTCCTATTCCTCTGTGGTCATCAGTACACCGGATATAGCGAAGGGACAGACCTATACGGTCCGGGCAGGAAATGCAGAGGAAGAGGTGACGATGGAGAATCTCATCTATGGAGAAGGAAATAACTTTGGACATGGTGGCGGGGGCAGAGGCTTTGGCAGAGATGGAAAAGGCTTTGGCAGAGGACGTCGGTTTGAAGACGATAGAGGTGATTTATGAGAGGAAAGAAATATTTAAGCAGTATTTTTTTTGGAATTCTTCTGATGCTTTTTTCAGGATATGTGCTTTTGGATACATTTTTGATTCCCAGGGCGTATGAGCGGGTTTCTGATGCGGAGTCCGGTGTGAAAGCGGATAAAGAGACAGAGGAAAATGATGACGCAAAGAAAAGTGAGATTTCCGGTGAGACAGAGCCTGATCGTGAGGAAGGCACTGAGGAGAAAACAGAGGTTGACAGCGGGGAAAAAAGCTTCGAAATTTCGGATAGTTCAGAAACAGATGCGGTATTTGCGGCTGGAAGTTTGATTGGTGAATATGTAGAAAACGGGACGGAAATCCATCTCTATGAATTCCGGTATCTGGATACAAATGTATATGTGGCAGATGTTAAAGCTAAATCCGCAGATGTGCTAAAGACAGCACTCGCACAGGATATCTACGGGAAAAATGTCACGGATAAAACCTCATCCATTGCAGAGGAGCATGGTGCCATTTTAGCTATAAATGGTGATTTTTACGGAACGAGGGAACGGGGCTATGTGATCCGGAACGGAGTTCTCTATCGTTCGGAAAGTGCGGGGAGTGACCAGGAGGATCTGGTTATTTCTAAGGATGGAACATTTGAAATCAGGAAGGAGGATGAGACTTCGGCAGAGGATTTGGTGAAAGAGGGAGCCCGGCAGGTCTTTTCCTTTGGTCCTGCACTTGTGACAGATGGAGAAGTTTCGGTATCTAAGGGAGAGGAAGTAGGCAGGGCGATGGCGAGTAATCCGAGAACTGCAATCGGACAGATGGGAGAAAATCACTATTTGTTTGTGGTTTCGGATGGAAGGACCAGAGATAATGCGGGGCTGAGCCTTTCGGAGCTGGCAGATTTTATGAAGGATTTAAAGGTAAAGACCGCTTATAATTTAGATGGTGGTGGTTCTTCTACGATGTATTTTAAAGGAGAAGTCATCAATCATCCTACGACTTCGGGACGTGGTGGCAGCAGGGAAAGGAGTGTGAGTGATATTGTCTGCATTGGGGGTTAGAGAGCGTTATTTTATGAGAGTAGCATTCCGCTATGTGATTTTTACGATATTTACGGCATTTTTTGGCGCAGTGTATGAGTATTTCAGTTTTGGTGTCTATTCAAACTATATGCTGTATGCGTTTGCATTTCCTCTGGTGGGGGGAGTGTTTCTGTTTTTAGGACTGAGCCTTTTTGGAAGTGGGAGAAAAATTCGGGAAAGAGGATTTATGCTGTATCATTACGGAATTATTACGTTGACTGTGGGAAGCCTGGTATGCGGGGTGGTGGAGATTTATGGAACGACAAAT
>JAFVAA010000143.1 GCA_017476305.1 Lachnospiraceae bacterium | reverse complement strand
GCACATATCGATTCGCCGAGACTGGATATCAAGCAGAATCCTTTATATGAGGATGGAGAGATGGCATATCTGGATACACATTATTATGGCGGGATAAAAAAGTATCAGTGGGTGGCACTGCCTTTAGCGATTCATGGCGTGGTCGTAAAAAAGGACGGGGAGACCGTTAAAATCTGCATTGGAGAAAAGGAGAGCGATCCTGTTTTCTGTGTCTCTGATTTGCTCATTCATCTGGCAGCGGAGCAGATGGAGAAGAAGGGGACGAAGATCGTCGAGGGAGAAAATTTGGATGTCCTGATTGGAAGCAAGCCTTTACAGGGGGAGAAAAAGAAAGCAGTACAGGCAAATATTTTAAAGCTTTTAAAGGAAGAGTATGGACTGGCGGAGGCAGATTTTATCTCGGCAGAGCTGGAGGTCGTTCCGGCGGGGCGTGCCAGAGAGCTGGGCTTTGACCGGAGCATGGTGCTGTCTTACGGGCAGGATGACAGGGTGTGTGCATTTACTTCCTTAGATGCGATGCTAAAGACGGAGGCTCCGGAAAAGACCTCCTGCTGCCTTTTAGTGGACAAGGAGGAAATCGGCAGTGTGGGAGCTACTGGAATGCAGTCCCACTTCTTTGAAAATGCTGTGGCAGAGCTTTTGAACCTGACCGGAGAGTACAGTGACCTTTTGCTGCGTCGTGCGTTAAGAAGCAGCCGTATGCTTTCCTCTGATGTAAATGCGGGCTTTGATCCGCTGTATGCATCTGCATTTGAGAAGAAAAATGCGTCCTTCATGGGGTATGGCGTGGTGTTCAGCAAATTTACGGGCGCACGTGGAAAATCCGGTTCCAATGATGCAAATGCGGAGTACATCGCAGCCCTTCGGGACATTATGGATAAAAATGAAGTGAATTATCAGACGGCGGAGTTAGGAAAAGTAGATATCGGTGGCGGGGGGACCATTGCCTATATTTTATCCCTGTATGGGATGGAGGTCATTGACTGCGGCGTGGCAGTGCTTAGTATGCATGCACCGTGGGAGGTGACGAGCAAGGCAGATATCTACGAGGCGTGGAAGTGCTACATAGCGTTTTTAAAGAACGCATAGAGGGAAAAAAGCAGTGTGGAAATGAGGTAAGGTATGAAAAAAAGATGGCTGAGTATGGGATTATGCGGGATGATGGCAGTCAGTCTTCTGTCCGGCTGTGGGAGTGCAGGAAATGCGGATGGAAAACAGAAAATAGGGATTGCGATGCCCGCACAATCGCTGGAGCGTTGGAACAGGGATGGTGCATATTTAAAAGAAGCGTTTGAAAAAGAAGGATATCAGGTAGACCTGGTCTATTCGGACAATGATGCGGCGAAGCAGAAAAGGGATCTGGAAAAGCTTATTGAAAAAGAACCGGATCTTCTGGTCATAGCAGCGATTGACGGGGAAGGACTGGCAGATGAGCTGCGTGATGTAGACGTGCCTGTGATTTCTTACGACAGACTGATTCGGAATACGGATGCGGTTTCTTATTATATTTCCTATGATAATTATAAGGTGGGTGAGCTTCAGGGGCAGTACATCATTGATACCCTTGATTTGGGAAATACGGGAAAAAAGACATTTAATATGGAGGTGACATCGGGGGATCTGGGAGATAACAATGCCGTTTTC
>JAFVAA010000142.1 GCA_017476305.1 Lachnospiraceae bacterium | reverse complement strand
TACTCTCCTTCCCCATTGTACGCATCTCTGCCTTCCTCAAAAATGGAATTCGACATCTCTAAATAGGTTTCCTCTTTGATTTTTTCATAAATCGCCTTAGCTGTCTCGCTGGTGATCACGGCTTCATTGATCTTCGCTAACGACTCCGCTGCCAGTGTCTTATCCCCATTTTCATATGCCTGAATCGCTGCCAAAAGGTCCTCATAGGAATCCTTCATGGATTCTCCATTTTCATCTCCACCCTGCAGCTCCTTATTTTCCTTCTCTAATGCCGCCTTCTCTTTATTCAGTTCCTTGATCTGTGCTTTCAAAGAAGAAACATCACTGTCATTTGCCACCTTCGTTTCACTATACTTTTTAAAGTCCTCATTTTCCTTCTGCGATTTGCTCGCATTGATATGCGGCATAATCAAAAAGCCCATGAGCGCCATGCCAATGATGACGCCCACAACGACATTGATGAACGGAAGAACGGAAGGCTTCTCCTCCTTGTACGGAGTGATCGGTTTATATGCATCCTGCTCCACCTTTGGGAGCACCTTTTGCGGCTCCGGTCTCTGCGGCTCCGATGCTATCTTTTTCGATACCTCCTCCCCCTTTACATGCACATCCTGCAGCTCATTCAGATATCGGATCGTAGTGGTATTGGTGACATCGATCTTCTGAATATTCAGAAGAAGCTTCTTCGCGCGCACCTTATTTTCCCTGCGCTCCGTCATCATATATAAAAGAGCTAAAAGCTGGCTCGCACGTATAAATTTCGGATTTAAACCCACTACCTTTTTCAGCTGGATGATCGCCATATCCTCGTCCCCATGCTTCGCCGAATATAAAGCCGAATTATATTTTTTGATCGTCTGATTATACATATCCAGTTTATTCGGATTTTCCTGAACAGCACGAATATAGGCTTCCGCATCATTATATTTCATCTGGAAGTTCCGGCTGACCACCCATTCGCTCAGGGCAGATACCACCTCACCCTCTTCATAGTAGATCAGCCCCAGAAGGTTTCTGGCATTCGTATTTCGTTTGTTGAACTCTAAGCTCTGCCGCAAAGAACGGATCGCTCCGGACAAATCCCGCACCTTTGCCTGCTCTAAAGCCGTATTATAATATTTGTTGGACATACTGATGACCTTGCGATGATTCGTCAGATCCTGTCCACAATTATCACACATTTTTTTTGCAAAGGCTACCCTTGCATCACACCTTGGACAGTTCATACTCCCTCCACCCACTCTATCGTATTATCACCAATTTCTTCTGTCTTTTTCCCACCCGGCTCCTGTAAAATCGCATGAATGATATCTGTAACATCCATGATGCTCTTTCCAGCGATCGAATCCTCTGCCCTTTCTATATCAAGACTCGGCTGGAACTTCTCTAATTCCGCTTCAAAATCCATCTTACACTACCTCCATCTATTCTTCAATCCTTCGAAACCTGCAAATATCGACACAGTCCCGTTCCTATGCACGAAAGCTGCAGCGCATGCCGCCATGAAAGCCCTGTGCCCGGCATCTTTCCAATCCAGGTCTAGAGCAGACTGAGCATCTGGATTCCGCCACTCTTTGACACGACTTCAATACTGTTGACTTCCTCCTTCACTCTGGTGTTCCGTCCATTTACCGAAAGAAAGGTTCCCGGATAGGCCACCTTTAAAATCGTAATCTTCGCACTGTGCATCCTGGCGATCTGCTCCGTGAGATCATCTCTTTCCCTGTCCAGACGGATGAGAACCTGCTCCTGATTGATCTTCTGACGAATCAGCTTTATTTTTTTCGCATTTAACTCCTCGCTCGGATTTTTTTCAATCAGACTTTCCAGTTTTTCCAATGCTTCCGTAAAACGCTGCAGTTCAGTTTCCGCAGCGGTATAATCCTTTTCGAGCTGCACCAGCTCTAACATCGGATTTCCGTCTACACCTGCGCGCACCGTGGTCTTTACCTCTGACATGTTTCCAATGATCGTGGCACTGATTTCTCTTTCTGCCTTGATCTCACCACCAATAATGATTCCAAACTTTCCAGATACCGTAATATCCTGCTTCGCCGAAACATAACTGTTCATGATCGCATTTGCATTTACATCTCCACCGGAGTTTATGGATGCCTGTTCGAAAAACTTTCCGGATACAGAACCTCCTGCATGGATCGAACCTTTATTATTCCCCTGCATCCCGTTTTTTAATACGACATCACACTTCGCGGACAGCTCTGCAGCCTCTACATAGCCATCCACTATGATCGAGCCCTTACTGGAATGAATCCTGACACCTGTCAGTACATTTCCAAATACATGAATATCATTTATAAACTGGATATCACCGGTAGAAATAGAGGCATCGCCCCGGATTTCCAAAACATTTTCCACTACAAGCCTTTCATCCTCATACTTTACACGTCCCGAGGTCTTCGCAAAATATTCTCTCCCGTCATCCGAAACATAAAAACCTTTTCCGCGCAGCTTTGCCAACTCTTTTCCCTTTTGCGCAAGGATTCTTTCTCCCCAGAAATTTTCTCCATCCCTGCTTCCCGTCGCCGGATGGTAGATCACCAGTTTTTCATTTTCCTCCACGGCAGGCAG
>JAFVAA010000141.1 GCA_017476305.1 Lachnospiraceae bacterium | reverse complement strand
TTATATTCCTCGCCCTCTTCTACTGTCCCTTTTGGAAGTACCCAGCCTTCATAGCGATTCTTATAATTGGTATATAAGAGCAGAATTTTTCCCCTGAAAATTACCACACCGCCACAACTCGTTGCCTCAAGCATTGCAATTCCCTCCAGGCTTGTGTGTCAAATACTAATATTAGTATACCGTTTTTTCGCTTTTTATGCAATACAATTTTCATGGAGAAACATGAATTACTTCCCCTCCGTCTGAAAAATCAGGCCAAAGGTTCCTGCCCCGCAATTCACTGCGATTGCCGGAGATGCCTTCTGAAAATAGATTTCTTTAAAGGTATGCCTTTTTTGCACCTCCGACCGGATCTTGTCCAGCTCCTTTTTCGTAAGTCCCACATACGTCACAAAAAGGATTCCGTGATCTACGATTGCCAGCACATCAAATGCCGAAGAAATATACCGCTCCCAGGAGCGTTCCTTTGTCCCGAAATGGATCCTCCTTACCACCATTTTTCCGTTTTTCAGTGCCAGCACCGGATGCACCATAAGCACCTTCGTGATTCTGGCAATTCTTTTGCTGATCTGATTGGCCCTGGCAAGATAGTCCAGGTTATCTACAATAAAACTGGTATGCACCTGTGTTTTCATACGCTCCAGTCTTTCGATGATCTCTGCCGGGTTCTTTCCCGCCTCTGCCATACGACACGCCTCCAGGACCATCAGCCCCTGCCCGCTGGATAAATGCCCCGTATCAATCACCGATACGTTTTCAAAAACCTTCGCAGCCTCCATCGCCGCCGGACAACCACTGTTTTCCACCTTGCTGGAAATCGACACATGAATGATATTGTTCGCTTTCGTAAGCTGCTCCGCAAAAAACGCCTCATGCGCCTCTACCCCCGGAGACATCGTACCTGCCACATGATTCTCATCCTCCATATACGCCAGAAGACCGCGCGACTCGATTTCCAGTCCGTCCTGAAAAATTCCATCCTCTGTCGTCACCATATGAGGAAGCACAGCAATCTGATACCTCTCTATCAGTTCCTTTGGCAGATCTGCCACACTTTCCGTAGAAATCAGGACAGACGATTTCTTCTGATGCCTCTCCATCCAGGAAACACTTTCCTCCACGACTTCTCTGTTCGTACTTGTAACAGAGACCAGTTCCTTTGGCAAAAGCCTTAAAAGCTCATTTTCCAACGCTTCACCCGTGACCGGCTTTAACAGGTATCCGTCAAAGCCCTCTCTCTCATACAGCTCCTTCATTTCGCTGCCTGCGTTCGCCGTCAGTGCTACGATCTTCGTCATTTTATTTCTTCCGCCAATCTGGATGCGGATTTTATGAAAACATTCAATCCCGTCCATTTCCGGCATCATATGATCCATAAAAATCAGATGATACTCCATATCCAATGTCTTTTTCAGTGCTTCCTCGCCACTTGCTGCTGTATGAAGGACCACCTTTGTATCCCTGAGGAGCTTTGACACCACTAAAAGGTTCGATGCATTGTCATCCACGACTAAAATCCTGGCATCCGGTGCCTCAAAGCTCTGATGATAATGCTCCCGCCGGTTCAGGGAATGCTTCTGCTCTACATCCAGCTTGCCAAGGGTTTTCTGACTTACGATCTCCTGCGGAATCTCTATGATAAAGGTCGATCCCTTTGTATATACACTGTTCACTGTAATCTTCCCGCCCATCAGATCCACTAACTGCTTCACGATAGAAAGGCCTAATCCGGTTCCTTCGATATAGCGGTTTCTTTCCTCATCCACACGCCGGAATGCCGTAAAGAGATGCGGGATGCTTTCCTTTTTGATGCCCATGCCAGTATCCCTGACCGTATAGATTATCTTTATCTCCTTTTCCTCTCCCCTTTTCCTTTTCTCACACTCGATGGAAAGCGTGACAGAACCCTCCTTCGTATATTTAATCGCATTGTTCAGTACATTGATCAAAATCTGCTTGATCCGTACTTCATCCCCGTAAAGCTCTGCCGGAAGCTCCGGTGCCACATCGATGTGAAACTCCAGTCCTTTTTCCTTTGCGCGCAGCCAGAGCATCCCCACGATATCAGAAAGCATGTCCCCGGTATGATACGGTGCCAGGGAAAGCTGCATC
>JAFVAA010000140.1 GCA_017476305.1 Lachnospiraceae bacterium | reverse complement strand
GATTTCTATAGCGGCAAACAAGGTGAAGGGAGTTCGTGCGGCACTATGCCACGATACCTTTAGTGCGCAGGCGACCAGAGAGCATAACGATGCAAATATTCTGGCGATGGGAGCGCGGGTGATTGGTCCGGGGCTGGCTGTAAAGATTGTAGATACATTTCTAAATACGGAGTTTTCGGGGGCGGAAAGACATGCCAGGAGAATTTCGATGTTGGAGGAATCGTAGGAATGCAGGGATAGTTATGGCTTGACACATATTTTATCTGGGAGTAAAATAGCAGTTAATACGAGGATACAGTTTTTTGTTTATGAATTCGTTTCAAAAACAGATAAGGAAAGGAAGTAGGGTTATGGCTAAGAAGGATATTGATTGGGGAAATATAGGCTTTGGCTACATCAAAACGGACAAGCGATATGTTTCCAATTTTAAGGATGGTGCATGGGATGACGGTGCGTTGATCAGCGATGATATGGTGACGATCAGCGAGTGTGCCTGTGTTTTACAGTATGCACAGACGATTTTTGAAGGGTTGAAGGCATATACGACAGAGGATGGCCGCGTGGTCTGCTTCCGTCCGGACTTAAATGCAAAGCGTATGTCGGATTCCGCAGAGCGGTTGGAGATGCCGCAGTTTCCTGAGGACCGTTTCGTAGATGCCATCCATCAGGTAGTAAAGGCAAATATAGACTATGTACCGCCGTATGGTTCCGGTGCGACATTATATATCAGGCCATATATGTTTGGTTCCAATGCGGTCATTGGAGTAAAGCCGGCGACGGAATATCAGTTCCGCGTGTTCTGCACTCCCGTAGGACCTTATTTCAAGGGCGGTGTGAAGCCGATTACGATCCGTGTGAGTGATTTTGACAGGGCGGCACCTCATGGAACCGGTCATATTAAAGCCGGTCTGAACTATGCGATGAGCCTGCATGCGATCGTAGATGCGCATGAGCAGGGGTTTGATGAAAATATGTATTTGGATGCGGGGACGCGCACAAAGGTAGAGGAGACGGGCGGAGCGAACTTCCTGTTTGTCACAAAGGATAAAAAAATCGTAACGCCAAAGTCAAATAGTATTCTCCCATCCATTACCAGACGTTCTCTGATGACTGTCGCTAAGGATTATCTTGGATTGGAGGTCGAGGAAAGAGAAGTCCTGTTCGACGAGATTGGAGATTTTGTAGAGTGTGGTCTTTGCGGAACGGCTGCGGTGATTTCTCCGGTAGGCTGTGTGAATGACCATGTGAAGGAAATCTTCTTCGAGAATGGCCGGGACGAGATGGGACCAGTTATTACAGAGCTTCGTGAGACCTTGACGGGGATCCAGATGGGGCACATCGAGGCACCGGAAGGCTGGATTGAAGTAATAGAATAGAAAACAGCATTTGCTTTGGGACAAAGGGTGCTTTACAGTGAAGTGCTTTTGTTCCTGGTATCACAGTATATGGCAAGCCCCCGCTCCGCAGTTTCCTGCGGAGCGGGGGCTTGCCGGTTCAGCCGGGCTTTCTACATTCCGTCAATCTGTTTTACCAGGAGTATGCGCTCACCGGCACCTATGTAATCTCTGTCCAGACTGTTCAGACTCATGATGTCTTCGACGGTAGTGTTGCAGCTCTTTGCAATATCCCAGAGGTCTTCCTTTTCTTCAGCGATGTAGCCGATGACACCCGGCATCTCTTGAAGCCGCTCCATGTCTAACGGTGTCTCTTCGATTCCTGTGATGATTTCTCCGGTACGATGTGTGAAGACAAAGGCGCATAAATTCAGCGTGACCTTTGCTTCGATTTCCTGTCCGTCGAGCATCATTACATTGATCTGGCTGATATCTGCATCCAGTTCATAGTCATCCCCCGGGGAGATCCCTTTGATCTCGATGACATGTGTGAATGGAAGGGTCCCTTTGGCAAGGGATAGCGGCATCGCATCATCCTCTGTGATATAAAGGATATCGAGCTCTACGATTCCTTCTAATTCGATTCCGTCTGTGATAATGGTCTGTTCATCGATTTTGACAGTGCCGGTCGGATTGCAGATCTGTAAAATCGGCTGCGAGGAATCTGCAATCTGGATCCGGTCCGTAATCCTTAAAATACTTTGGTTCTTCATCAAAAGCTTTCTGGTATCTATCTGTTTTTTCTCCAGATTCAGGGTGCATTTGGTAGAATAGGCATCCTTTAGATATTTAAAATGCTCATCCTCATAAAAACGAATGCGGAAATTCAGGTTCAATTCTACCTCCAGGATTCGGTTCTCCCCGTCTTCATCCGGTCTCAGTTCTAAAAGCTTATTCGTAAACAGGAGTTCGATGTCCGGAATCATCTCTTCCCCGCATTCTTCGCAGCTCAGGACATCATCAAAGGGCAGCTCGATATCCAGATATTCGAGCCTTCTCTCCTCGTTTTCCGGAAGGTACAGTACAAAGAGCTTTAAATCTCCTAAAAACCGTATACCACCATCCACCGGGCGGTGCTGCAGATTCCCGGCATCCATTTCATAATAAAGGATGGTTTCTACATTTGGCTTTCCCTTCGGAAGAATCACCTGGTCACGGATACGGAATACATCCTTTTTCTGGCTGGTGAGCTTCGTAAGAGCGAATTCATCATAGAGACAGTAGAGACCCTCCGGCGTATCCGGAGATGCCTGGTCTGCCCTGTCCTCTAAGGAAGAGACGATATCGGTTCCCGCGGCAAGCTCCTTCTGCTCCTCCTGGCAGCATTTCAGCGCGAGAAGTGCGCGGATGCTGACCTTTCTGGAATTGATGAGTTTTGCCTGTAAATCTTCTAATTCGAAATGATATAGAACATCACTTTCCGGTTGGAGTCCCTCCATGTTGATGGTCTCTTCAAAAGGAATCTGGCCCTGCATATTATGTATCGGTCTAAGATCATCGCCTGTGATGTAGAGCAGGGAAAATGCCAACTCGCCTTTTATCGTGACGCGCTCCTCGAAAGGAGTGATCTGTCCCATCAGAACATCCCCCTGCAGCTTCACGATTTTATCAATATCCGGTTTGTTGTCTGCCACATTGATATCCTCTTCCAGAGTCACTTGCATACCGCCCCGGCAGATTATGTTTTGTGAGTAAATATTTCTGGTCGTTAGTTCCATTTGACTTCCCCTTTCTGGGATTGGTAATATATCTACAGCTGGCCACAGCAGTAAATATTCGGGAGCTTTCCCTGATGTAAGGACAGTTTCCCGGGTTTTCCATTTCTGATGATATCTTATGCAGGGGATATGAGAAAAAGAACCACGCCCTGGAAAATTTTTGCGGGAAAGATGGACAATTTGTTACATCTGTGGTAAAATAGCAATACGGCATTTTTTTAAAATAAACATACAGTGGCTATATAAAATGAAATATACCACAGATTAGGAGGTTGCAGAGACGTGAAGGAAGGGAATGGAAAAAAACAGGGATTTCGTTTTTCACTCGTTGCCAAGATTGCTACGATGGCAATCGCACCAATCGTGATACTTGGGGTGGTACTTGCGATTGTAGGTATGAATGCGATTGAGAGCGGTATGGAGCAGGAGGTCCTGAGTGGCTTGGATGCGGAAGTACAGGCACTGGAGGGAGCCTACGATGAGGTGAGCGAAGGAGACTATACTCTGGATGGCGAGAACCTGATGAAGGGCGACTACAATGTTACAGAGAATCAGGGGAAGCTGGATGAGTTCGTAGAGGGATATGACATAGCGGTCACTTTGATCTATGGAAAGACCAGACGAGCGACGACACTGGTGGATGATGGGACCGGAGAACGCATGACAGGTACGGATGTTTCGGAGGCCGTATTTGATACGGTAGTGGGAAAAGGGCAGAAGTTCTCGTCAAACAGTGTCGAAATCAAGGGACAGAGATATTATGCGGTCTATCATCCGATGCGGAATGGAGATGATAAGACGGGGGAAGTAGTCGGCATGTATTTCGCAGGAAGACCGGCTGCAGGCGTGGATTCCTATGTGCGCTCGAAAGCGATGACCATGATCATCGTAGCGGTTCTGATCGCAGTAGCCGCAATCGTATTTGTAGCGTTTTCCGTGCTTGCGATCCGCAAAGTACTTGCGAAAACAGGGGAGATCTTAGACCAGCTTTCCCAGGGCGATCTGACGATGGAGGCTCCGGAAAAGCTGTTAAGACGAAATGATGAGCTGGGAGACATGGCACGCGGTATCCATGATCTGATGGAGCAGCTCAAGGTAGTGATCGGAAATGTTCAGGAAGCTGTGGGCGTGGTAAATGATGCAGGAAAGGAATTAAGCTCTATGGCATCCCAGACCAGTAACACTGCAGACGAGATCGGACATGCGGTAGAGGATATCTCCAAAGGAGCAGTATCACAGGCAGAGGAGATTGAAATGCTT
>JAFVAA010000139.1 GCA_017476305.1 Lachnospiraceae bacterium | reverse complement strand
GATACATGGAGGCTCTGTGGAGGAAATCAGACGAAAACCGGTCATGGGGGAGCTGATCGCTCATCAGGCATTTGAAAGATATGTTCTTTTGGAAGCAGGGGCGGTAGGAACGATACAGGGAGTTTATGATCAAGAGTTTAGAAAAATCAAAGGAGATTTAGAATGATCGGGAAGGTGCTTGGAGGTGCATTTGTTCTTTTGGGATGCAGCGGGATCGGATTTTATACCGTGATAAAAAATGCTGTGCGGATCCGAATGCTGAAGGAGTTTGAACAGGACCTGCAGTATATCTATGGAGAAATAGAGTATGCTGCACCGGATATGGCAGAAATTATGGAGCGGCTTTCCTTTCGCAGAGGAGCCTTTGCTGTTTTTTTCTCCAGGATGCAGGAGCGGATCTTATCCCACCAGGGCATGCGCCTGTGTGAATATTGGAAGGAGGAAATGGAGAATATTCGGGGAATAGAAAATTTGAATTTTTCTGACAGAGAATTTTTCATGCAGGTCGGAGAAAATCTGGGAAATATGGATCGTATGACACAGCTTCGAACGCTGGGGCTTTTTCAAAAAAGACTTTCAGAAATTCTTAGGAAAGCGGAAAGCGAGTATTATGGGAAAGCAAAAATCAGTTTGGTCATAGGTATCACAGGCGGTTTTTTTTTAGTAATTCTCCTGTTTTAGCATGAGCCAGAAAGGAAAAAGGATGACGATCAATTTAATCTTTAAGATTGCGGCAGTGGGAATTTTGGTATCCGTACTGGGACAGGTGCTAAAACATTCCGGGCGTGAGGAGCATGCGTTTTTAGTGAGCCTGGCAGGGCTTATTTTAGTTCTTCTGTGGGTGGTCCCATACATATTAGAGCTGTTTAAAACAATCCAGAGCTTGTTTTCTTTGTACTAGTGCAGCGCATTCTGTACGGTTCTAAGGAACTGTGCAGCACATTCTGCACGGTTCCTTATAGGGGGGAGATAGATATGTTCAAGGTGGCGGTCATAGGAGTAATGGCAGTTTTTTTAGCAATCATAGTGAAAAAGGATAAAGCGGAGTTCAGTCTTTTTGTTATTTTGGGAGCGGTATGCCTGCTTCTTACCCTGTCGATAGACAGGCTTTCTGAGGTGATGGATGCGATACACAGGCTGGAGGGGTATTTAGGGGATGGCTCTGTGTATATTGGCATTTTATTAAAGATGGTGGGGATTACCTATGTGGCAGAGTTTGGAGCCAATTTATGCCGGGATGCGGGATATGGAAGTGTAGCCTCCCAGATTGAATTTTATGGAAAATTGATGCTTTTAGCAGTTAGTATTCCTTTACTCATGACATTGATAGAAACGATAGAAAGCATTTAGGGGAGGGAGTTTGATGGAGGCAGATGAAATCATAGGAGAGATTTCTTATCATGATGTGCAGGAGATGGTAGATCAGATGCTTGGAACGAAAAGTTTTTCCTTTACGGAGTATCTTTCGGATCTGGTACAGGGAGAAGTTCCTTTTTCCTCCATGGATATACTGCAGGATATTTTTCAGGGAGTTATAGGAAATCTGGCACAGGAGAGAAGGCTGTATTTGTCGTTGATACTCATTGCTGTGGTTGGTGCAGTGCTTAGTAATTTTTCAAAGCTCCTACAGGGAAAGCAGGTGGCAGAGACTGCCTTCTATGCACTGTATCTATTATTTTTTTCTATTATGATGTCCCTGTTTGTGCAGACTTCCCAGATTGCAGAGCAGACGCTTACCAAGCTTTTGGATTTTATGAAGGTGCTTACGCCGGCATATTTCATTACGATGGGTTTTACAGAAAGCGCCATGGCAGCAGGAGCCTACTATGAATTTACACTGGTGCTTATTATGCTCGTGGATGCGGTCCTGGTAAAATTTGCAATTCCGGCTATCCAGATTTTTTTTCTGCTTCGGATCGCAGATCAGTTTTCCGGCCGTGAAATGTTTTCGAAAATGGCAGAGCTCATACAGGATGTTGTAAATTTTGTGATGAAGACAATGTTTGGGCTGATGATGGGATTCAATGTGATCCAGGGGCTGATCTTACCGGTAGCATTAAAGCTTAAGACTTCTTCCGTGGTGAAGCTTTCCAGCGCCATTCTGGGGGTGGGCAGTGTGGTAAGCAGTGTGACGAGTACGGTTCTGTGCGCTGGGACCTTGGTAAAAAATGCGGTAGGAATTACAGGGGTGATCGTGGTTGTTTTTTTCTGTGGTGTGCCTCTTTTGCGGCTGGTGCTCAGCAGATTTTTATTTCAACTGGTGGGAGCGATCGTACAGCCGGTTTCTGACAATCGGATCGTAGCTTGCTTTAGCGCGGCGAAGGACAGTATAAAAATGCTTGCGTATGCACTTTCTGTGGGAAGTATGATGTTCGTGATCACGATCACGCTGATCAGTGCCATGACGGGCTAGTACAGCATGCACCGGACAGGGGGAAGATATGAAGGAACTGATTCAAAGACTGATGATCTATGTGATCATTGTATCTGCATTAAAAGGACTTTTGACCAATAAACAATATGAAGAATATTTTCGCTTTTGTAGTGGAATGCTGATGCTTCTTATGTTTCTTTTTCCGGTGCTGTCCCTGTTTGGAAGCTCCACGGAGTGGTATCAGAGGCTGGAAAAAAATCTTTTGCAGATGGATATTCGTGAAATCCAAGGGACGTTAAAAATCGCTGATCATGGATTTGAAAATATTGTGGTGAAGGAATATAAAGAGGCACTGGAAAAGGAAGTAGTCCTTTCTGCAAAGGAGGAGGGAATTTCGCTAAAGGGAACGGAGGTGCTTTTGGAAAAGGGAGACGATGGAATCTGTATTGCAGAAATCTCTGCGGAAATGGAAGAGAAGACCAAAGGGGAAGGGAAGACCAAAGAGGAAGAGACGGAAACAGATATCCGGGGAGAAACGGAAACCGCAGGGGAGATAGCAGTACAAACCATACAGATCGGGGAGGAATCAGACAAAGAAGAAAAGGTGGAGGACGATTCAAAAAAGGGAAAGAAGCTAAAGAAAAAAATATGTGAAAGATTTTCGTTATCAGAAG
>JAFVAA010000138.1 GCA_017476305.1 Lachnospiraceae bacterium | reverse complement strand
CCTTTTTGCGGGAGGAAATATAGCGATGCAGGGAGTTTTTCAGGCGATGGAAAGCGGGATGGGTTCTTTGGTGGTCTCTCTCCTGAGGCTGCTTGTCGTGGTACTTCCCTGTGCATGGTGGTTCAGTACATTTGCAAATGCGGAATTTATGATCTGGTTCGCTTTTCCGATTGCAGAGGGGATTGCCTTCGCAGCAGCACTTTTCTTCCTGGTTCCTTTGTGGAAAAGAACCAGACAGGATGTTCGTCCTTCCCTGGAAAAAGCGTGCTGATGAAAGCAGGGTTATTGTCAGTCAACGAAGCTGTAAATAGCAGTATAATGATGAATATTATCATTTACAGGCTAAAAAGGGAGTTGAATTTTTATTTTTGAGATAGTAGAATAAAATTCATCACTCCGGGTTAGCTTAGACTAACGAAAGGAAGTGGTAGATAATTCGTAAAATGGAACAGGAGGAGATTGAATATGAGAAAACAGACAGTAAAAAGAGCTTTGGCAATGTCTCTGGCACTGGTGACAGTAGTTGGTGGCGTGCAGTATCCTGCTAATGCGGAGGAAACGACAAATGCGGTTAAATATGTTACCATGAATGTACCATACACGGCGTTCTATGAAGCATATAAGCCGACGGATTCTGCCGTGTGGAATGTAAATGCCGGTAAGGCAGGAGCAGAGGAGTTAGATGCTGTTACCACTGCAACGACCAGTAAGTTTTTAGGAACAGATGGACTGGCAAAGGGAACCTACAATGACGGAACGAACATTTTAGGCGTGACACTTCCGGTTGCTGTATCTGCAGAGGATTATGCAAATCTGAAAACAGATTTAAAAGAGACAGAAAATTATTATTTTTCGGACTTGAAGGAGACTCCGAAGGCGTACAGTACCTTATCCGTGGCAGATGGAAAGTACAGCTTTTCAAAGCTTCAGGATTCTGCGGTGGACGTAAGCAATTTATCTGTTACAGATTATGATATTACCAGTCAGTACGGAGATTACCTGATCGCTTTAAATGGTGTCGGAACGGATGGGAAATTAGTGACCGGAGAGGAGTATACAATCTATGGTGCTATTCTGACCATTGATGATAAGACGTATGGCATGACTGCATTAGAAAACCTCTGGTGGGGCAATAAGGTGACAAATGCTGAGATCGCATGGTCCATTAAGCAGGGTGGTCAGAAGAAGAACCATGGTGGTGCAACATTCTATCAGTTTGATTTTAATGGCGGAACTCTTTCTAATGTATCACTTCTTACGAATTTAGGTGTAATCAATATTACTGCGAACACAGAGCTTGATAAATATTACCCGGGAGATACAAGCGGATTAAATTTCGCTTTGCCCAATGACAGCGATACCTTAACGATTAGCGGTATTCCGGCAGATTTAACAAATCCAAAGGTATCTGTATCCTATACGGTAAACCGTCAGACGACGACTGTTGCGGACAAGCTGGAGGTAAAGGATGGAAAAATCACATTATCTGAAAAGGCAAAGCCGGAAATTACTTATACTGTAACAATCAGTAGTGACAATTTCGCTGATATCAATAAGACGATTGCTACTCCGATTACAGAGGATGAAAAGACAGAGCTTCTGGGGCTGATGGATAAGGCAAAGAAGACCGTCGATTATGATACGAATACAGATTTAGAAGCACACGTAGACGAGGCAGATACACTGATTAAAAATGAAAAAGCGACTTCTGTAGAGGCAAGAGCACTGGCTTCCGAGTTATTGGAAAAGATTAAAAAGACCTATCCTGCTCTTACGATTGAAAGCCTTACATTACAGGATTCTGTACTTACGATTGGTTTAAAGGAAGAGTTAAGCACTTTAGGAACAGCAACCTATACCTTAACATCAGGGGAAGGAAAATCCGTAAAGACATTAGCAAGCGGAGAGATTACAGAGCTTACCATTACATTAAAGGATGTACCGGAGGCTGGTACAGAATATACATTAAAAATCGTAAGTGAGAACTATCAGGATACGACAAAGAAGGTGACGGCAGAGGCGGCAGCAGCACCAACCGCAGAGCCTTCATCAGATCCATCTGCAGAGCCGACTGTGGCACCAAGTGAGGCACCGGCAGCTGCAAAAAAGGCTGCTGTCATCAAAGTGAAGACTGCTTCTAAGACATATAAAGCAGCACTGCTGAAGAAGAAGGCCCAGAGCTTTAGCATTGGCGCATCTGTAAATAGTGGAGGAAAGCTTACCTATAGTAAGGTATCCGGAAATGCAAAGCTTACCATAAAGAACGGGAAAATTACGGTTAAGAAAAATACGGCAAAGGGAACCTATAAGATCAAAGTGAAGATCAAAGCTGCAGCAAAGGGGGACTATAAGGCTGCCGCCGTGACAAAAACGATCAAGGTTACGGTAAAGTAAAAAGAAGCAGTTTGCACAATATTTTTGTATATGCTAAAATGCAACGGACAGGAAAAAGATCCAGGTCTTTTTCCTGTCCGTAATAATCGCATTTTAGGGAGGATTTTAGTCAAATGAAAAAAAGGCTGTGGACGGGATTTTCTATTTGCGGGACCGGATCATACCGTACTGTTTCGAAAGCTTTCCATGGAGTTTTTCTATACGGTATTTTATACAGTGTATGCGCCCTGCTTTTTTGCAGTTGTGGAAAAAGCAGTGGGAATGGAAAGGTTAGTGATGAAAAATCAGACGTAAAGCATACAAAAGAAGTTGTGGCAATGGATACCTTTATGGAGCTGACTGCTTATGGAGCGCATGGTGAAGAGGCACTCGAAAAAGCGGAAAAAGAGATTCACCGATTGGACAAGCTTCTCAGTGTATCAAGTACAGATGGGGAAGTGTACATTGTAAATGAAAATGGAAGTGAGATTTTATCAGAGGATACAGCGGCGCTGATAGAAGATGCACTTGAATTATATCGGAAAACGGAGGGAGCTTTTGATATTACCGTTTATCCGCTGATGAGGGAATGGGGATTTACGGATGAAAATTACAGGGTTCCGGATAGTGACAGGCTAAAGGAACTCTTAAAAAATACAGATGCTTCGAAGATAGAGTATGATGAAACGACGAAGCAGCTTACTCTGCCGGAGGGCGTGCAGATCGATTTTGGCGGAATCGCAAAGGGGTACACTTCGGCAAGGGTGATGGAGATTTTTAGGGAATGCGGTGTAGAATCGGGGATCGTATCTTTGGGGGGAAATGTGCAGACCTGTGGGAAAAAGCCGGACGGCAGTACATGGAAGATCGGGGTGCAGAATCCCGATACTTCTGCAGATGAGCCGTATATTGGTACTCTGGATATCGGGGAAAAGGCTGTGATCACCTCCGGAGGCTATGAGCGGTATTTCGAGCAGGACGGGAAGACCTATCACCACATCCTGGATCCGAAAACAGGATATCCGGCTGCATCAGGATTAAAAAGTGTGACGATCGTAAGCGCAGATGGTGCCCTGGCAGATGGATTATCCACATCCCTTTTTATCATGGGGAAGGAAAAGGCAGAAGCATTTTGGAAAAAGGAAAATGCTTCGAAAGAAGGAGCAGCCTTTGATGTGATCTTACAGGAGGAGGATGGTTCGCTTTTTGTAACAGAGGGGATTGAAAAGGAATTTTCTTCAGATCTGGATTTTGAAGTAATCCATCTATACCCGGAAACAAAATAAATTTCCTCTCCGGGTATAAATGAAGTATCCGCTATGCTGGGGAGGAATCCACCGGATGACCTGAAGGAAGATTTATAAGTTTCATGGAGCATCGGAAAGGAGGAGTTTTTTTGAAGCATTTAAAGAAATGGAAAGAGCTTTGGTTTTTACTTCCTGCAGTCATTTTAGCAGTGGGGGCAGTGGCGGGATTTCAGAAAAATATTCCTGTCTTTCCGGAAATTCTAAAGCTGGAGACTGCTGAAAATTCTGCAGAAGCAAAGGAAAATAGCCCGGACAGAAAAAAGCTGGAATTTACCCCGCCGGAAAAAGAGGTTCCCGCAAAGAAACTAAAGTATGAAGGGGAAAAATCCTGGAAGGACGGGACATATATCGGAACCGGAACCGGCTATGGGGGCAGCATCAAGGTGCAGGTCGTCATCAAAAAGGGGAAGATAGCAGATGTGAAAATCCTTTCCCATGCACAGGAAACACCGGCATATTTTTCGAAAGCAAAAGTGTTAGCTGATAGAATCATAAAAGCGCAGAGCCCGGATGTGGATGTGGTTTCCGGTGCTACTTTTTCTTCCAGAGGGATTATGGAGGCAGTGATCCAGGCGCTCATTCAGGCAGGAGATGATTCCCTCACGGCAGAAAAGACCGTGTCGAAAAAGACCGTGACTACAGTGGCAAAGAGAAAAAAGAAAGAGACAGTAAAGGGAAAGCCGGCAGATGGTGTCTTTTCCGGCAGTGCTGTCTGTGAACGGTTTGGCTATACGATGCATTTAAAAGCCAGATTTAAAAAGGGAAAGGCAGTGGCT
>JAFVAA010000137.1 GCA_017476305.1 Lachnospiraceae bacterium | reverse complement strand
CTTATTGTCCTTTGAATTCAGATGGACCTCTTTTATCTCTATTTCATAACGTTCCACACGGATCCCTGCCTGACACAGGATCCACGCTTTCCCCTTTTTCACCTCATGCTTTAGACCTACGGGCAGCGCTTCCGACTCCTGATAGCCTTCTTCCTCCTTTTCGATCTGTCCGGTGATTCCTAAAAAGGTATTGCTCTTTATGACACCCATACAGTTCCTCTGCCCCAGGACCACACTTCCGATCAGCTCGCCCGGGTTTCCTGACCTTCCCCGCTTAATGTCCTCAATAACCGCCGGATAGACCTTCCCCGTATCTACAGGAATGACATCTCCCGTATCAATGTCCGTAATCCCATGACCGAGTGCCGCAAATTCATTTTTTTTCGTAATAAAGGATAACGTACCGATTCCCTCCGTATCCTCTCTCAGCCAGACTCCCAGCTTATATTCCCCATCCTTGCACGGAACCTTGTCCATCTTCAGATGGATCATGCTTCCCTTTCTTTTCACCGTCAGCTTTACATGGGGATTTTCCCCTTTCTGGAGACTGGATACCACCTGATCGATCGTATTTACCTCTGCTCCATCGATCTTCCTGATCGTATCCCCCGCCATCAGAATATCCTTTGCCGGCTCATGGGAAAGCCCGTCCTTCCCGATCACCTTTGTCGTCCCCAGGACCATGATTCCCTTCGAACGGATATACAGACCTACTGCCTTTCCGGACGGCATCACCTTTTCCTTTTCAATAACATCAAAATGGATATATTTATAAGGAATCACTCCAAACCATTTTAACTCTGCCTGATAACTGCCCAAAGCACTCGCCCGCACCGCCAGGGGTTTGTTCAGGGAAACAGTCCGGCTCTCCCCGGTTTCCCTGCCCGATACGACCTTTATCACCTCCTTCGTCTCCTGCCAGTCGCAGGAAACCGGTGCCTCTATATCGAGCATGGTCTCCTGATTCTGAAACAGATAGATATGGCTCGGTATCCTTTTATCCATTTCCTTCACATACCAAAATCCTATCAGGCATAAATCTGCTAATAAAAATAAAAGCAAAGCCAAACGATAATATCTTTTCACAAGCGGCTCTCTCATGATCTCCCCTTTCTTTTTCCTCACATGGCAAAAACCGATATATGGTCTGCAGGCCATCGCTTTCACAATCACCTGTAAACATTAGCATATACCGGTTTTTAAAAAATTATGCTTTTTCTTTTATTTTTATCTGTCCTGCCAGTTCCTTCATCTCCCTGGCACTTTCTATCACGGCGTCCGTAATCTTCGCGCCCCCTAAGATCCTCGCAAGCTCCATGACGGATTCCTCCTCACTTAACCTGCGTATTCCTGTATTCGTATGTTCGTCGGTATTTTCCTTTTCTATCAAAAAGTGCGTATCTGCCATCGCTGCAATCTGTGCCAGATGGGAAATACAGATGACCTGATGGCTTTTTCCGATGACTGCCATTTTTTCTGCCACCATCTGTGCCGTCCTGCCACTGATTCCCACATCGATCTCATCAAAAATCATCGTCTCTATCGCATCATGCTCCACAAAGACCGTCTTTATCGCAAGCATGATCCGCGAAAGTTCTCCGCCCGAAGCCACATCGCCAAGCGAACGAAGTGCCTCTCCCGGATTCGTGGAAATCATAAACTCGATCTCATCCATGCCATTCGCAGAAAAATCCTCCTTCGGTGTAATTTTGATTTCAAACCGTACCTGTAAAAAATTCAAATCTAAAAGTGCCTGTGTGATTTCCTGCTCCAGGACCTTTGCACACTCCCTCCGGATCTGCGTCACCTGTCCGGAAAGTTCTTCCAGGCGTTTCCTTAAAGTTTCCCTTTCTTTGGCAAGCTCCGCACGATGTTCCTCATACTGCTCATACTGTGACAGCTTTTCACGGTTCCTCCCGGCATACTGAAGTACAGCCTCCGTCGTCGCACCGTATTTCGCCTTTATGGAACGCACGAGATCTAACCGCTTCTCCACCTCGGAAAGCTCCTCCTCACCGAATTCAAACTCATCCATATACCCGGACAGCTCCCGGTTAAAATCCGTCACCAGCGCATCGATGTCCGAAAGCTGATCCAAATACCCCGAGAGACCTTCATCAAAGCCGGTCAAACCATTTAAGATCCGCACAGCCGCAGAAATCCGCTCTGCCACAGAGCCCTCCGACTGGCTGGTCTCCAGGTAGATCTCAGACAGGCCTTCCGCTATTTTTTCGGCATTCGACAGCTTTTTAAACCGCTCCAAAAGTTCCGCTTCCTCCCCTGCCGTAAGCCCGGCGCTCTCGATTTCCGACAGCTCATACTGCAAAAAAGAGATCTCCCGAAGCCGTTCCTCCTCCGACATTTCCTTTT
>JAFVAA010000136.1 GCA_017476305.1 Lachnospiraceae bacterium | reverse complement strand
TCTCCAGCAACAATCTTACCGCCCTTAATCGCCGCAATCGCATCCTCTTCACAGTCAAATACTCTCGCCGGTCCTTCGTGTACAAGCATCTCCTCTACTACAGCCGAACGCTTCACGACACAGCTGTCCGGTGCAATATTTCCACGGAGTACCGCAATACCGCCCTTCTCACTATATGGATGATCCAATGGACGGATAATCTCCGGATTAATGATTTTTGCATCCTTAATATTCTCTGCCACAGTCTTTCCTGTCGCCGTGATTAAATCCGTATATAAAAGTCCCTTTTTATCCAATTCCTTCATCACTGCATAGATACCGCCAGCCTCATTTAACTCCTCCATATAATGATGTCCTGCCGGAGCTAAGTGACAAAGATTCGGCGTCTTCTCACTGATTTCATTGGCAATGTCTAAGTTCAGCTCCACTCCTGCCTCATGTGCAATTGCCGGGATATGAAGCATCGTATTTGTCGAGCAGCCAAGTGCCATATCCACCGTAAGCGCATTCAAAAATGCCTTCTCCGTCAGGATATCCCTCGGACGGATATTCTTCTCTAAAAGCTCCATGACCTTCATGCCCGCATGCTTGGCAAGCTTGATCCTTTGCGAATAAACCGCCGGAATCGTACCATTGCCCTCGAGTCCCATGCCGATTGCCTCCGTCAGACAGTTCATGCTGTTTGCCGTATCCATCCCGGAGCAGGAACCGCAGGTCGGACAGGCATTGCAGACATAGTCATTTACCCCAGCCTCATCCATCTTCCCTGCCGCATAGGCTCCCACTGCCTCAAACATGGAAGAAAGCGAGGTCTTTTTTCCATTCACATGACCGGCAAGCATCGGACCGCCGCTCACGAATACTGTCGGTACATTGACACGGGCAGCCGCCATCAAAAGTCCCGGTACATTTTTATCGCAGTTCGGTACCATCACAAGGGCATCGAACTGATGCGCCGTCGCCATGCACTCTGTAGAATCCGCAATCAAGTCTCTCGTCACGAGCGAATATTTCATACCGATATGTCCCATTGCAATTCCGTCACAGACAGCAATTGCCGGAAATACGATTGGCGTACCGCCAGCCATCGCTACTCCCGTCTTTACTGCCTCTACAATCTTGTCAATATTCATATGCCCCGGCACGATCTCATTATAAGAGCTGACGATCCCGACAAGAGGTCTACTAAGCTCCTCCTCAGTCAGTCCCAGTGCATTAAACAGCGAACGCTGCGGTGCTGTCTCAATCCCCTTTGTTACGGTATCACTTTTCATGTTTCTTTCCTGCCTTTCTATTCTATGATGTTATATAATGATTCTCTCTTTTGGCTCCGCAAAACCAGAGCAGCTAAATACTTGTAAGATGATTCTCCCTTAACTCTTTACATCCAGATTTGCTAAATACTTTGCTACAAGCACTCTGGTTTCTTATACAAGTTTTTTTACTCCTGCATTAAAAAATCTTTCCCCTGCTTCGCTGGTTGCATTACGAGGATCACATTGTTCTTCCACCGTTTTATCTTCATTTGGCATTAATGCATATGTCATAGCACCATTGATTCCCCACTCACAACCTCTCAATTTTTCGGGTTTTGGTGGAAGCAGGCTTAAATCTACATCTTCCTTATGCAGATACATCTGAACCGCATGTTCTGACCTCGTTGCATGTCCCTCATATTTCATTTCCGGATCATCAGAATCGATTGCCATAGTAACATGAACAAAACAATCACATTCATTTGAAAATTCTATGGCAAGTCTGTTTAATACCTCCCATTGATTCGTAGCACCATGACCATTGACAATAACAATCAAACGAAATCCCTGCTTTACAAGCAGCCTCAAATATTCCCGAATGATAAGACTAAATATTTCTTCACGAAAATACAAACTCGGAATACAATTCGCAGGAAAATCCTGTCCTATGATATACTGACTCGTATCTTGAAATCCCATTGCATCTAAGATTTCCTCACTCCGCTCACGTTCCGTTCCCGCATAGATTGGCGGTAAAACTACACCTCCTGTCTGCTTGGCAGCAGATAATGCCGCTTCATATGCGGCTGCCGGATCTGTACCATATGGCATGGCAGGACCATGCCATTCCAAAGGTCCAATGGCTAAATATGCAATTGGATTTGTTTTTATAACATGCAAAATTTCATCCGGTCTAAGCTTTTCATAACGAACAGTACGCATTTTCAGTACCTCCTTTAGATTCTCTCACAGATAAGATCTCCCATTTTCTCTGTTCCGACCTGCTCCTTCCCCTCATCCATAATATCCACTGTCCGGTATCCGTCCTTTAATACCTGCTTTACCGCAGCCTCTACCGCATCTGCCTCCTTTAAAAGATCAAAGGAATATCTTAGCATCATCGCCGCAGACAGAATCGTCGCAAACGGATTTGAAAAATCCTTACCCGCTATATCCGGTGCCGAACCGTGGCTTGGCTCATAAAGCCCCAGCTTCGTAGCCCCCAGGCTTGCAGACGAAAGCATACCAATCGAACCGGTCACCATACTCGCCTCATCCGATAAAATATCTCCAAACATATTTTCCGTCAGGATTACATCGAACTGCTTCGGATCTCTCACGAGCTGCATCGCACAGTTATCCACAAGCATATGGCTAAGCTCCACCTCCGGGTAGTCCTTTGCCACTTCCTCTACCACACTTCTCCAAAGTCTGGAGGAGTCAAGTACATTTGCCTTGTCCACGCTGCACACCTTTTTATTTCGCTTCATCGCCACATCAAAGCCCCATTTTGCAATGCGCCTGATCTCGTTCTCATCATACGTCAGCGTATCAATGGCTTTCTTTACGCCGTTTTCCTCTATCGTCTTTCTCTCGCCAAAGTAAAGACCACCTGTCAGCTCCCGCATTACGACAAAGTCAAAGCCGCCCTCCGTCAGTTCCGGCTTTAGCGGGCATGCCCCCGAAAGCTCTGGAAAAAGCACTGCCGGACGGATATTGGCATAAAGCTCCAGTCCCTTCCTGATCTTTAAAAGTCCTGCCTCCGGTCTCTTACCTGGCTCAATCTGATACCAATTCGACTGACCCACATTTCCGCCGACTGCCCCTAAAAGGACAGAATCACAAGCCTTTGCCTTTTCCAAAGTCTCATCCGTAAGGCTGGTTCCATAGGCATCAATCGAGCAGCCACCCATCAAAAGCTCCTCATACGTAAAGGTGTGTCCGAATTTTTCTCCCACCTTTGCCAAAACCTTTCTCGCCTCTCTTACAATCTCCGGTCCAATCCCGTCTCCGCCAATCGCTGCAATCTTAAACTCCATTTCTGCCTCCTTATGTTCTATTCCAATTTGCAATTTCCACATACCCATCTTGTTTTCCTACAGAGCGTAGCATCGTCACTACACTTCACGAACCAGGGAACACTCCTTTGTTCACTGAAATACCAAAAAATCTCCAGCAAAGCACTAAAATCTAGTTTATACACATTTTTTCACGATGTCAAGCACGAATCCCGTCTGATCAGTGCTGTCTCCTGCTTACTGCCACTACACAAAGCACGATTGCCCCGATAGCGATTACTACTGTTACTGCAATTCCAACCTTATTTGCGAGCGGTACCTCTTTTATGATTTCCTCTGCCACATCCTCGTCTTCCGACTCTGTCTCTATCTGTACATCGCTTTCTGCCACTGTTTCCGGGGGCTCTGTAATCTCCGGAGTCGGTGTCGGAACAGGGGTTGGTGTTGGTGGCTGCTCTCCCTTATTATATAAAAAGCCCTTGACCTCAAAACTGATTTTAATCTCATTTTGCGTACTCCTTGGCACAGAGCTTCTGGCAAACGCATTTCTCACCCTGCTGTCATTCGTATCAATCACTAAGATCACGCAGTAGGCTTTATGCTCTCCCTGATCTAAAACAGCCTCATCAAAGGTACGAACAACCCTTCCGCCAATGCTGACTGACACATTGCGAAATTTCACCTTTTTTGTATAAGGAATATCTG
>JAFVAA010000135.1 GCA_017476305.1 Lachnospiraceae bacterium | reverse complement strand
GCCGGCACCACAGAAGTGATGCTCGGGATGGATTATGCCGTGCGAAAGGCCATGACGGAAAACAAACCCATCGCCATCAATTTAAGCTTTGGCACCAATGAAGGCTCTCATGGCGGGCAGTCCCTTTTTGAAACATATATCGCAGATCTGATCGGCACATGGAAAACCACCATCGTAGTGGCTTCGGGAAACGAAGGAGATTCCAGACACCACAGCAGAATCAGACTTCAGGAATCATAAATACCGGTGGAATTTTCCATCGGTCCCGGCGAGAATAGTCTTTCTTTACAAATTTGGAAAGAATATGTAGATGAATTTCAGATTGCTTTAGAAGCTCCAAATGGAGAGCATTTTCTTTTTCCGGAGCAGACAAACACCCCTTTTCGCTATCAGACAAATTTCGGAGAAATCTTATATTACAATGGCGGTCCCACTCCCTTCACCATCAAGCAGCCCATTTTTATCGAATGGATTTCCTCTCCTACGGATTTCGTAGAATCCGGGACCTGGACGCTTTTCTTTTCCCCAAAGCGAATCATTTTAGGAACCGTCAATCTATGGTTCCCAACGATAGAAGCAATCGGAAAAACTACCGGCTTTTTTTCCCCGAATCCTGATATCACACTTACGATTCCGTCTACTGCCGGAAACGTCATTACCGTCGGTGCTTACCGGACCGACACAGACAGTATCGCCCCCTTTTCCGGTCGGGGAAATACCGCAGACGGCAGAATAAAGCCCACGCTGGTCGCTCCCGGAGTAAATGTCATAACCACCATCCCGGGTGGAGGATATGGCAGAAAGACGGGAACCTCCATTGCTGCCCCCTTTGTCACGGGCAGTGCAGCACTCCTGATGGAATGGGGAATTGTACGTGGAAATGATCCTTTTCTGTATTGAGAAAAGCTAAAAGCATATTTCATCGGAGGTGCCAGGAAGCTCCCGGAACAGATAGAAGTACCGGACACCGAAGCAGGCTTTGGTGCGCTTTGTGTGCGAAACAGTCTGCCGGTCTAGTGTGCCCATTGGTATCTTAAGAACCTTCACGCCATGAACACCTTTATCACTGCTTTTTATTTCCGTCCCTTTATCTTCCGGTATACCATCCCAAGCGGCCGGCTGATGAGCGGTCGGACAGGACGCAGAAAAAGCCAGACTCTGCTAAGGAAAAGATACCAGGGAGCCTTCGCGGAAAACCATTTTCCATGCCTGCAGATATCCGTCACTACTGCTAAAACCGCCTCCCTCCTTAACGGTCCCTCCACTTCCGTCTGATTATCCCCGACAAAATAAAAACCATCCTCCCTGATTTTACAAAGTCTGTGGAGCACTAAAAGACCATTTTCCCTCCGATATAAAAGGATCTGATTTTTCCGCAGCTTTTCTTCTCCTATAAGTGGTTTTAAGATGACGACATCCTCTCCTGTCAAAAGGGGATACATACTCGTACCTGTCGGATGGATTTCCAGGTTTTTCCCCTCCTCCAAAAGAGGTGCTATCGTTTTATACAATTCCTGTGATTTTTCTTCCTGAGTCAAGCTTCCCCCTCCTTTATATGGTGTTCCTTTTCTTGACAAAGCCGCTCCCTTCATGTATATTGGAAAAGCATTCACGAATGCAATTTTTTGTTACTGTCTATTCACAGGACAATGTCATTTAGTTTAGCCGACATTTAAAAGCAGGAAACTGTAATCTGTATATTTGTGTAAGAGACTGTATGAGGCCGCCGGTACTTAAGCACCGTATTTTGGTGCTTTATGTACCGCTGCGTAGCCGAATCAAGCGGGAGCGTGTCTCTGAAACAAATATACAGAGTGCAG
>JAFVAA010000134.1 GCA_017476305.1 Lachnospiraceae bacterium | reverse complement strand
CGTCATACCTCTGGCAGAGCCTCTTCATGTCGCCAGACATCATGATATGGCGGTCCTTATTTTGTTTTGACTGCCTGATGTAAATTTCTCCGGTATGGAGGTTCACATCTTCCGTCTTCAGCCGCAATGGTTCCGTGGGGCGCATTCCGCAGCAGTACATCATCCGGAAAAGAACCGGGAAAATATATTCACGGTTCGGACCATATGGGTGAGGCTGTATCGTGTCAAATGCGTGAAACAAAGAAACAAGCTCCGTGTCCGTGAAAATATATGGATGATATTTCGGACATCGGATGGTATGGTCATCATCCGGAATATAGCACTGTACTCCGATGGATCTAAGGAAACGGCAGTATGTGCGTAAAAGGCTTACTGCATTTGACTGGGTCTTTGGCTTCCTGAAATCATAGGAACAAAGCCAGGAATCGGCCATTTCCTGTGTGATCTGAGCAGCACTTGGAAATGAATCCTCACAGAATTCAATAAAGGCGGTGATGTAATGCTGGTCGTTTCCAATCGTGTATCCCATAGCTTTTCTACTGGTTTTCATCATCTCATGATAATGCTTCAGTTCTGCATAGAAATTCATGCCCCATCACCTTCTTTCGCGTAGATACCATTTGTCAAAGGGATGTCTGAAAAATCAAGGGCACAAAGCTGCATCTGCTTTTCATTGTAAGAAAGGTACGGTTTATCCGAATTGATGCCAGTATGCCCAAGCATCTGCGAGATGATGGTCAATGGGATTTCTGCCGAAGACATGCCGGATGCAAAGGAACGGCGGAAACTGTGAAAGTCACGTCCTGGTTTCTTTTCGATTTCGGCAATGCGGCAGTATTTGCGTGAAATGTTCCCCAGGCTTCTGGATCCACGAAGCGGGTTAAAAGGTGCCCTGGAGGATAAAAAAATGTGCGTGTCATCTGAATCCGGACGTTCTTTCAGAATGTAATCTGCAACTGCATTCATCGTGGATGCATTCAGTGGAAGAAATACCGGCTGGCCGGTTTTGCTCTGTACGACGGAAACATAACCTTTTTTATAATCAATGTCTGTCAAATGCAGGGAAGTGATATCAATGGCCCTCAACCCGGTCGAATACGCAAGTAAAATGATCGCCTTATCCCGGATGCCAGTCTTTGATCCTGCATCGATAGATGACAAGATTCTGGAGATTTCATCAACGGTAAATGGCTCGATCATTCTTTCCCGGCGGCCTTTCATTTGTAATTCACGATAATTCATTTTAAGACAGATTCCCTGGCTTTTCAGATAGTCCGAAACAAGAACCATGGACTGCCGGATATATCCATTAGACTGCCTGTAGGTGGTTTTCGCAGCATCAATGAAATCCATAATGACATTGTCCGAGATATCTTGCAGGGCAATCTCTTTTTGCTCAAGATAACAAATAAAGTTTCTCAAGATAGCCTGGTTATTATTTGAGATAGTTTCTGCACAGTGATGAAACTCTAAAATATCAGCGTACAGGTTCATCCCGTTTTCAGATGGCTGGTAGGTCTTTGGATGATTTTTTGTGAAGTCAACGGAACCTGTTTCTGCACATGAACGAATCCTTTTTATGCAGCGTTTGATATCCCGGAAACGATGGTCAGATACCTCCGAGTTCTCATGTTTCTGAGAAATCATTTCATAATACTGCTGCAGTATCTCAGGACAGTAAAGCTCTGCATCATGATCATGGAAGAACTTTAGGATTGGATTGTAGTAATTCTTTTCATTGTTGTACACAGAATACTCCTTGATTCCGTATTCCAGTTCCTGCTGTTTGACATCTTCTATGATGTCAACAATGGTTTTTAGCATAATCAGAACCTCCTTTTTATGTGATGTTCTAATTATAATAATCCCGATATTTTGAGTCTACAGCCCCTTAAAACAAGGTCATGCCAAAAATATCGGGATTATTTTTTTATCGGAATAACCCGCACCCACCACATAGGCTAAAAGGGTATTTCCCCCGTAGATGATGCGGGCTACCCCGTCAAGCTGGTGCTTCCTTAAAGTGATCTCCGGATTGATCCCGTAAAATCTTAAATGGCTCCCGTCATATTTCCTCGGTCTTATGGCGTTGAAATGTTCGTTGTAATACTCCGTGAGCCTCTGCCTTCTTTCCGGTTCTTTCCATATCCAGTCTTTGAATTCCTGCTTAATGATGTCCTGTTTTCCCTGTGCGATGGCAGTCTCCTTTTTATTCAGCACCGGTTTCCGTTTCCCGTCATCGTCAATGACATAATCAAATATCTTCGTATCCCGCAGGTTTAAGCTGTCCTCGATGATACGGTAGGCATTCGCCCTGTCCGTCCCGTAGGTGTTAACCGCTTTCATGTTCCCCTTGTCCACGCTCTTTCCCTCAATCTGCCACTCTCCCGTATAGCGTGAGAAATGCACCTTTATCTTCGGCTGTGTATAATACGGTGTATCTAAAAGCTCAAAGATAAAATCGGAAATATCCTCCTCCGGTATCCATGTGGTGCCTAACCGCACACTGATCTCGGATGCCGGCAGGTCTTCCGGCTGCACTTTTTTTAGTGCCTCCACATTGCTCCGGTACAGTTCCGAAGTCTCCGCCGCAAGCTCTGCCACCCTTAATTTCTCCCTCACATTGCCGGAAAGATATTCATCTTCCGATACAAATACCGGCTCTTTCCCCTCCGCATCCGGCAGGCGGAAGATGGCACCCGATAATTCCTTTTCGATTTCCTCTGCACTCTTTCCTGTAAGGGAACACATATATTCCATATCCACGCCCGCTTTTTCGGACAGAGAGATGGATAATGCCTCGCCTACTGTCTCCACTTTTTCGACCACTTCATGCGGCTTGATGGTGCATTTCGTGAAAAGGTCTGCCTTTCTCTCAAGCGTTCCGTCCTCTTTTAAGACTTCCAGAGAACACAAAAGCGGATAGCTGTTATCCTCCGAAAAAACCATGCGGTTTCCCCTGTCATTTAACAGTCCGTATCGTTTCCGGAATACATCGTAAAGCTCATTGAGCTTCTTCTGTGCATCTGCAATTACCTCATCACCATATCCCTCTGTCTGGTAAGAGATAAGCTCCCTCACGCAGTCCCTTATGGCGATCATGCCCCGTACCCTGTTCGCACCCGTGACGGAAAGCTCCACCGGCTTCATGCGGCTGTTCTCCCGGTAATAGATTTCCCCCTCATGGATGGCAAAGGAAAAGTTCGTTACAGTCGGATCAGCGGGAATGCTCCGGTCTTCTTCCTCGACCATTTCCTCTATCTCCGCTTCCGTGATCTCTGCATGGATGTTCCGTACTGCCTCCTGCAAGAGTACATTCAGGTCTTTATCCTCGTATGCCCTGCAGGTATTCCTCATGCCATACTGTGAGCTTTCCTCTGCCATCTCACCTAACACCATTTCGGGATGTTCTATGAAATATTGGTTGTAGGTCAGTCCGTTCTTATCCGTATCCAGATACAGCCAGTCCGGTTCCGTTTCCACCATGCGGTCACGCTTCTGTAAGAATAAAATATCCGAAGTCACATCCGTACCTGCATTTTTCAGAAAAGTATTGTCCGGCAGGCGTACCGCCCCTAAAAGCTCCGCCCTCTGTGCGATATATTTTCGTACAGATGAGTTCCTTTTATCCATCGTCCATGAGGAAGTGACAAAGACGATCACCCCTCCCGGTCTGACTTTATCAAGTGTCTTTGCAAAGAAATAATCATGGATGTGAAAGCGGTTCTTATCATACCTTTTATCCGAAACTCCAAACTGCCCGAACGGTACATTGCCCACCGCCACATCAAAAAAGCTGTCCGGAAGTGCCACATCTTCGTATCCCTGTACTAAGACAGAGGATTTCTGGTAGAGCTGCCTTGCGATCCTTCCGGAAATGCTGTCGATCTCCACCCCGTACATCTTGCAGTCTGATAAGTTCTCCGGCTTCATGCCGATAAAATTCCCTATGCCGCAGGACGGCTCCAGGATGTTTCCTGCCTGCAATCCCATATCCTCCAATGCCTGCCAGATGGCTCTTATCACGACCGGCGGAGTATAAAAAGCGGTCAATGTGGATGCCCTTGCAGCGGCATATTCTTCTTCATCAAGTACCGTCTTTAACTCTAAAAATTCCGTTTCCCATGAGGATTTTGTTTCGTCAAAGGCATCGGAAAGTCCGCCCCACCCTACATATTCGGAAAGAATCTTCTGCTCGTCCGGTGTGGCAAAACGGTCTTCTGCCTCGCACTTCTTTAAAAGCTGTATTGCCATGATGTTCTTCCGGAATTTTTCCCTCGGTGTGCCATATCCCAATTCATTATCCGTAATACGGAATTGATTCCTCTCTGCCTGTGGGATTTCCGGGTGGAGGTCATAGACCATGTTTCGTTTCGGCTTCTTCTGAAGGAAAGCGGGAGTGATTTTGGTACTCTTTTCTGCGGTATCTGTTTCCGTAACCGGTATCACATCATTCGTGGCACTTTCCTGTGTGGCTGTATTATTTAGCTGTTCTTTCTGTCCGCTTCTCTCCTGTTCTTTTTCCGCTACAATTTCCCTGTACCCCTGATTTTTAATGTTGTGGAACCATTGGTTAGCAAAATCATTCAATTCTTCTGCAAATTCTTCTGCAAGTTCTTCACTGCCCTCTCCGCTGGCTCCCACATTGTAGAATACATTCATGTTGTCCTGCTGGAATGTCATTGCATGAAGGCTTTCCGTTTCGTGGTCTACGAAAAACTCCATATCCGGATCAGCCATAGAATCCCCATTCTCAACATAATAGTGGGATACAGCTATCCTGTCCTCGTCCACTGCCTCGATAGTGAGTGGCATGAAGCCTTCGCCCGCCTCAAAGGTCTTTCAGGACTGTTCCCCGTCTAATACCTCCGGTGCAAACTCCTCCAGAAATTTATAATTCCTCTGTACTGTGGT
>JAFVAA010000133.1 GCA_017476305.1 Lachnospiraceae bacterium | reverse complement strand
GAATTCATGGTACCTTCAGTATCTTCTGCGGGCAGATTTTCTTCTCCTGTGTCATACCCACCCTGGATATCATCATCTCCTGCTCTGGCGGATGCTCCAGTGGACAGATTTCCCTCTCCTGTATCATACCCACCCTGGTTTTCCTCATCCCTTGCTCTGGCAGATGCTCCAGTGGACAGATTTCCTTCTCCTGTGTCAGACTCACTCTGGATATCTGGATTCATGGTATCTTCAGTATCTTCTGTGGGCAGATTTTCCTCACCTGTTTCAGACTCACTCCCGAAATCTGTATCCCTGGTTTCGACGGAGTCGCATCCGGCTTCCGCCGTGGAAAAATCCCCCTCTGTGTCATACCCACCCTGGTCTTCCAAATTCTCCAGGTTTTCCTGACCAACGAGTCCTCCCTCAAGCCAGCCATCAGCAGGAAAATCCCCTCCTGTGTCAGACTCACTTTGATTTTCCGACATACCGGAATCCTCAGTGCCCTCTTCAGCAGAAAAAAACTCCCCTGTGTCAGACTCACTTTGATCTTCCGTATTTTCAGAAAGATCACCAGTGCCTCTGGCGAAAGTATCCTCATTTTCCTGATTTTCTGTTTCAGTCTGGGAAATTTCTTCCGAAAGGATCTCCGGTTCTTGCTTTTTCTTTCTTGGCATTTACTTTACCTCCTTTTTTCCTGAAAATATTTATCATCCGTGGGAAATCCCACGAAAAAAAAGCACCTCTTTTAAAGATGCTTTTTTGCAGATCCAATGCCCACTCTCATCACGGTGAGTGAGCGGTGTGAAATTTTTAATTTTTTATCCCGGTATGACAGGACGGGCGGTCTTTTATCCTACGGCAGCCATCAGGCATTCTGATGCCGTGGATGTTAAGAAAAATTCCTGCCCTGTGTCATACTGACTTTATTTTTTGCGTTTTTTCTTTACCAGTGATTTGCCTTCAGAAAACGCGGAATGCTTTCTGACATATTTTATTCCGGTATGACAGGACCGGATTCTTTTATTTCTCTCAATCCCGTTGAGAGTTTTTATCATAGCAAAATCTTCTTGACACCATCCTCCTGTTTTGTTAATCTCAAAACAGAAGAGGTGGTGTCTTCGGATTCAAACGGCTTACTTGCCTCTTTTTTATCGCAATAAAAACCAAATTTAATGACTTTAAGATTATTTTTTGGAACTATCCTCAATCAAATTTCGTTTGATACCATCCAAAATCCTGCCATTATTCTTTAAAGCTTCCAACTGTCGGTATGCTTTTTCCCTGAGAAACTTCAATCTTTCAAGACGGGACAATCCCTGCCTGATCAAATCCGCATTTGTATCTTCCAGATTGATCAATACCACCAGCTCCTCTGCTGTCGCATAATCCCTGATGTTTGGTGACATGCTCTGAATCTTATTCTCTTTTCTCCATTGGGATGCTGTCTTTCCAAAAAGTGCCATATTCAAAATATCTGCTTCCGAAGCATAGGTATATGTTTTCTCCATTTCCGTCAGTTCCGGTGTGATCAGAAAATCCCGTACCGCATCTGTATGTATCCGGTAATTGATCTTGGACAGTTCCCTTTTCGCATCCCATCCTGTTGTAAGTCTTTCTGATTCATCTTTCTTTAACCTCTGATAATCTTTTATGATGTAGAGTTTAAATTCCGGAGATATCCATGAGGCAAATTCAAATGCGATATCTGTATGTGCATAGGTTCCCCCATATCTTCCTGATTTAGAAGTAATTCCTATAGCATTTGTAGCTTCGATCCACTGCTTCGGTGTCAGAGTGAAAGCATTTTCTCCTGCCTCAAACTTAAACCTACCGAATTCGGTGGGTTTAAAATCTGGATTATGGAGCTGTTCCCAAAGTCCCAAAAAATCTATCGTAGACCGGTTCCGCATCCAATGTCCGATGACCAGCGTGGGATTTTCACTATTTTTATATTTCGCTATATCAGTAATAGAAATATAAGCATCTTCATGTATGACATCACCTTCCACCCGGATTGGCGTGCCATTTGCATTGATTTCTTTTGTCATATCAATCTCTCCATTCTTATAATTAAGTACATACCGCTCTTTCCCATGAAAAATCTGATCACATCGGCGTTCCCACCTCGATCAGATTTCCATCCGGATCATAGAACCGGATCACTTTCTGCCCCCAGGAATGTGTCATCAGCTTATTGACATACTTTATGTCCGGATAGAGCTTTTCTAGTTTCTGCACAAACTCCTCAATTTCCTCCTCTTCAAAATACAGTTCGCAGGCATTGTTCTCCGGAATGATATCCTTATCCAAAAAATCTTCCCATATCTTTTTCTCCTG
>JAFVAA010000132.1 GCA_017476305.1 Lachnospiraceae bacterium | reverse complement strand
GCGATTGTCCGCTATATGAGAAAAACGCATAATCTGCTGATCGGAGAGAGAACGGCAGAGGAGATCAAGATGAAGATAGGCTCTGCATATCAGCGCCCGGAGCTGGTTTCGATGGATGTCAGAGGACGTAATCTGGTGACTGGACTTCCAAAGACGATTGAGGTAACTTCCGATGAAACCCTGGAAGCATTAAAGGAGATTACTTCACAGATCGTGGAAGCAATCCATAGTGTGCTGGAAAAGACCCCGCCGGAGCTTGCTGCGGATGTGGCGGACAGAGGGATCGTCCTGACAGGAGGCGGCAGCCTTCTGTATGGCTTAGAGGAGCTTATAGAGGAGAGAACCGGAATTACGACAGTGACGACGGAGGATCCGATGACGGCGGTAGCGATTGGAACCGGTAAATTTGTGGATTTTCTGGCGGGCGTCAGAGACGAAAAGTAGTTGAGGGATTTGTTGTTCCGGAGCTTTGGAGGTTTCAGAGAGAAAAAGCAGAGGATTACCAAAAAGTAGAAACGGAACTCTCTGTTAATCATTATAGAAAAGAAGTCGATATTATTATTGAGATATTTTTATTTGGTATCAGGTTGGATCGTTCAGAAGGGGGCTATTCATGGTAAGAGGTTTGTATACTGCATACACAGGTATGCGAAATGAGCAGAAGAGGCTGGACATTATCTCGAACAATCTTGCAAACTCTGCGACGGTTGGTTATAAAGAGGAAAATGTTGTCAGTCGTTCTTTTGCAGATTTGATGGCGACAAAGATCAGAGATGGTTCTGTGGAGTTTGACGACCATGAGATCGGAATTATGAATCCGGGTGTGAAAATTGGAGAGACCTATATGGATTGGGGGCAGGGCTCTCTTCGTCAAACGGAAAATACATATGACATCGCAATCGAAGGAGACGGATTCTTTACGATGCGCGTCACCGATCGAAATGGAAATAGCAGTATCAAATATACACGCTGCGGCACGTTTAAGTGTACCTATGAAGGATATATCGTAGATGCTGACGGGAATCACCTGCAGGGTGGCAGCGGAGATGTGAAGGTTCCTCTGGATGCAAATGAGATTGTCATTAAAGAGGATGGTTCTATCTTTGCAGATGGTGTGATCACAGACCGGATCCAGTTGACGGATTTTGAAGATTATAACTATTTACAGCTCTATGGGGATAACATGTTTGATGCAGTCGATGGTGCGACGACGAAGCCTGCGACCGGGCAGCTGCTTCAGGGATATACGGAACAGTCAAATGTAAATGTTATTTCCGAGATGGTTTCCATGATTACGATTACCAGAGCCTATGAAGCAGGCCAGAAGATGATTCGTACGCAGGATACCCTGCTGCAGGCTTCTGCAAACCAGATAGGAAAGGTATAATAGGAAAAAACGTGCATTTTTTGACAGGTTTTCAGTTTTTGAACGTTATTGATCAGGAGGAAATGCCTTATGATGAGATCACTTTGGACGGCTGCGACGGGGATGAAGACCCAGCAGACGAGTTTGGATAATCTTTCGCATAATTTAGCGAATATTAATACGACAGGATATAAAAAGGAGAGGATCGAGTTCGAATCCTTATTGTATCAGACGATTCAGCAGAGAACGACGGACCATGAAGGAAAGCCGAAGCCGATCACTGCACAGGTAGGTCTGGGTGTCAGAGTGGCGGCAATCTCTACAGAATTTACACAGGGAAGATTTTTAGACAGTACCGGTGCCTTTGATTTTGCGATCGAGGGAGAGGGATTTTTCATGGTTCAGATGCCGGATGGAAGCACTGCCTATACGAGAAATGGTAATTTTCTGGTAGCTGTAGACAGCAGCGGGCTTACCCTTACGACGGCAAATGGATATGCAGTTCTGGATTCCAATGGACAGCCGATCACATTTCCGGCAGATACCGATACGACACGCCTGACCTTTGATGAGTGGGGAAATATTTTTTATCGGGACAATGACGGAGTGGTCGGACCTATGGGCATCCGGATCGGGGCGACACAGTTCAATAATCCGTCCGGCCTGAGAAAGATCGGGGACAGTTATTTTGCAGTGACTCCGGCATCTGGTGAGCCTCGCGTGGAGGGACAGGATGCATCCCTGAAGGTAAGCAAGATTAAAAACGGATATTTAGAAGGCTCTTCCGTAGAGGCTGTGGATGAGATGGTGGATATGATCGTGACGCAGCGTGCCTATGAAATGAACTCGAAAGCGATTCAGGCTTCGGGTGAGATGCTGCAGTTAGCGAATAACCTGAGATCATAAAGGATGACAGGAGAGTCAGCAGAGTAACCAGGGCACTTTGCGAATGACAGCGATAAAAAGGGTGCAGATGTGTACAGCCACCTGCCGGGATGAGAGAGGAGGAAAGTTCTATGAGTTCTATATTGGATACATCCACATTATATAGTACATATGCAAGTTCTATTCAGAATGCGAAGGCTTCTTCTTTGCAGAAATCTCTGGAAAACACAGGTACGGATAAGGAAAAGGACGCTGAGGCGCTTATGGATGCGTGCAAGGGGTTTGAAGCCTATTTCGTGCAGAAGATCATCGAACAGACAAAGAAGTCTATTCTGGATGATGAGGAAGAGGATGGCGAATATATGAAATATTTTGGGGATTTGATGAATGAGCAGTATGCGAATCTGATTACCGAAAGCGGTGGAGTCGGGCTGGCACAGCAGCTATACGATTCTATGAAAGCGAATTATCAATTATAAAAGAAAAGTACTATAAACATTGGGCCACTGTTTATTTTCGCAGCAGTGGCTCTTTTTGGGTGAATAGCAGAACTGTGGTTTTCTTGGGAGATTAAGAGAATGAATATGATGGAATTTGAAGGATTTGTGGAAAAAATAACATTTCGAAACGAAGAAAACGGATATACTGTCCTGAATTTGGTGAAACCGGAAACAGACGAAAGCGAAGAAGAGGAAGTGTGCTGTATCGGAAATTTTTCTTACATAGCAGAGGGGATTTTTTTAAAGGTGAGGGGCAGGTGGCAGGAGCATAAGCAGTATGGCCTGCAGCTTTATGTGGAAAGCTATGAGGAAAGAAGTCCCGAGGACAGGGTTTCCATGGAACGTTATCTGGGTTCTGGTGCCATAAAGGGGATTGGTCCGGCACTTGCAGCGAGAATTACAGGAAAATTTGGAGAGGATACCTTTCAGGTGATAGAGAGGGAGCCGGAAAGACTTGTAGAAATTAAAGGAATCAGTCAGAAAATGGCGGTCAGCGTCGCCAGACAGTTTAAAGAAAAACAAAGTATGCGCAAAGCCATGATATTTCTGCAGGATTATGGGATTTCCATGAATATGGCAGTGAAGGTCTATCAGTTTTATGAGGACAAAATGTATGAGGTGCTAAAGGAAAATCCGTATCGCCTGGCTGAGGACATTTCGGGGATCGGCTTTAAGCTTGCAGATACCATTGCCGGCAGATCGGGCATTTATGTGGATTCCTCCTACCGGCTGAGGGCGGGGATCGCATATGTATTACAGCAGTCGGGAGGAAAGGGACATTGTTATCTTCCGGAAGAAGAGCTCATTCTGGAAACGGCAGAGCTTTTAGAAATTGAGAAACAGCCTGTGCAAAAAGAAATCGATTCCATGACATTGAATAGGGAGCTTCTGATCGAGGAGGTAGGTGAGGAACGGAGGATCTACACGGAAAATATGTATTATATGGAGATGAATTGTGCCAGAATGCTGCTCGATCTGAATCTCTCCTTTCCTATAGATAAAGAGGCGGCGATGCGTAAAATAAAAAGACTGGAGAAGGAACAGGGAATGGTTCTTGGGGAAATGCAGAAGGAAGCTGTTCTATCTGCAGTCAGTGGCGGGGTAACGATCATTACAGGTGGTCCGGGTACCGGAAAAACGACGACGATCAATATGATCCTTAAGATTTTAGAAGAGGAAGGGATGGAGGTGCTTTTGGCAGCTCCCACCGGACGGGCGGCAAAACGGATGTCGGAAGCTACAGGGTGGGAGGCGCAGACGATCCACAGACTTTTGGAGGTGAACAGCGATTCGAACCGGGAGGGAAAGACAGAAATGAGGTTTGAACGAAACGGGGACCAGCCTCTGGAAGCAGATGTCATCATCGTAGATGAGTTTTCCATGGTCGATATTTATCTGCTCTATGCGCTTTTAAAAGCTTTGGTCCAGGGGTGTCGTCTGATCATCGTGGGAGATGTAAATCAGCTTCCGAGCGTAGGACCGGGAAATGTGCTAAAAGATATGATCGCGGCGGATTTTTGTAAGGTAGTGCGCTTAAATCAGATCTTTCGTCAGGCAGAGAAAAGCCAGATCGTGGTAAATGCGCATAAGATCAATGCGGGGGAGGATATCGCTCTGGAAAAAAAGTATAAAGATTTTTTCCATTTAGAAAGAAACAATACCGGTGATATCACGAATGTGGTGGTTCAGCTGGTGATGCTTACGATTCCCACTCATGTTAAGACGAATCCATATGATATCCAGGTGCTGACGCCGATGCGGAGAGGAGATCTGGGAGTGGAAAAACTAAATGTGGTACTGCAAAGCTATATGAATCCGGCGAGCTTCGAGAAGACAGAGCGGGAGTTTCATGGAACTCTCTTTCGGGAGCAGGATAAGATCATGCAGATCAAAAATGATTATCAGATCGAATGGGAAAAACGGAATTCGTTCGGAGATGTTTATGAGGCGGGAAACGGGATTTTTAACGGGGATGTGGGAATTATCAAAAGCATTCTGGAAGTGGAAGAGATGGTCATTGTCGAATTTGATGAGGGGCGTCTGGTGAAATACGATTTTGGTCAAATGGATGAAATCGAGCTTGCTTATGCGATTACGATTCACAAATCACAGGGAAGTGAATATCCTGCTGTGGTAATTCCCATGCTGACCGGACCGAGAGTGCTTCTGACCAGAAATCTTTTATATACTGCAGTGACCAGGGCAAAAAAGTGCGTGGCACTGGTGGGAAGTCAGGCGACGATTCACCATATGATACAGAATGTAAATGAGCAGAAAAGATATTCCGGATTAGAAAAGAAAATCCGGGAGATGAAAACGGAGGGGCAGATGGAATAGGTATGTGAGGCATCCGGCTGGAGGATCATACCGGAAAGAGGATGGGGACATGGAAAACGGAAAGTTTTTATGGGATATATTTTATCCGCCACGGTGCGCTATCTGCGATTGCATTTTGGGCAGAAATGAGACATATGTATGCACGGGTTGTGCTTCTCTGCCAAAAAGGATTTTGAAAGACTTTTGTCTGAAGTGCGGACGGCCTGTAGGGGAAGAACAGGCGGTCTGTCCGCAGTGTAAAGGGAGGAGCTTTAGCTTTGATGCCGGCAGATCGGCTTTTATTTACGACAGGTATATGCGCAGATCCATAAAGAATTTTAAATATCATGGAAGACAGGAGTATGCACTGTATTATGCAGATGTTTTGTTTGAAATGTATAGGGAGGATGTGGAGAAAACAGGGGCAGATGCGATTCTTCCGGTCCCGGTCCACAGGGAACGTTTCCGAAAGAGAGGGTATAATCAGGCAGAGCTTTTGGCAGAGGAATTCGGCAGGAAAATGGAGCTTCCGGTGTATGGAAATCTTTTGGTAAGGACGAAAAAAACAGCGCCGCAAAAGGAACTTTCGGATAAAGAACGCTTAAAAAATCTTTGTCAGGCATTTTCTGTAAATATGAAAGTTTGGGAGTTGTCTAAGGGAATAAATTGTGTTATAATCATTGATGATATTTATACAACAGGCAGTACAATAGAGGCTTGTTCAAGAGCACTTAGGGCTTTTGGCATTAAGAAGATTTTTTTCTTATGTGTGTGTACAGGTCAGGGAGATTAGGAGGACG
>JAFVAA010000131.1 GCA_017476305.1 Lachnospiraceae bacterium | reverse complement strand
GATTTCCTTCCCCATCAAATATTTGTCAATGAGAATCGGATGCTCCTGGTGATACCGATTGATGACCGCCATAAAGTCCACGATATTCTGGTCAGAAACAGCAATCTGCATCCCCTGGCCGCCAAGTACATAGGACGGACGAATCAGTACCGGATAGCCAAGCGCATTCGCTGCCTTTCGTGCCTCCTCTGTCGTAAAGACCGTATCTCCCTTCGCACGCGGAATCTGACATTTCTCTAAAATCTCATCGAAAAGCTCTCTGTCCTCTGCTGCATCCACATTCTCCGCACTGGTCCCAAGGATTTTCACGCCCATTTTCATCAGCGATTCCGTAAGGTTGATGGCAGTCTGCCCGCCAAACTGTACCACCGCCCCATCCGGCTTTTCCAGTCTTACGATATTTTCCACATCCTCCGGTGTCAATGGCTCAAAGTAGAGTTTATCAGCGATATCAAAATCCGTACTCACCGTTTCCGGATTATTGTTTACGATAATGGTTTCATACCCTTCCTTTCTGAGTGCCCATACACTATGCACCGAACAGTAGTCAAACTCGATTCCCTGCCCGATACGGATCGGGCCGGAACCAAGCACCATGATTTTTTTCTTTTCTGATTTTTCCTCTACCTCATTTTCCCCGTCAAAGCAGCTGTAGTAGTATGGTGTTTCCGAAGCGAACTCTGCCGCACAGGTATCGACCATCTTAAAAGCTGCAGTAATCCCGTACTCCTCGCGGAGCTTTTTCACCTCTTCTTCGGTTTTTCCGGTCCATCTCGCAATCACACTGTCCGGAAATTCCATACGCTTCGCCTCTTTTAAAAGCTCCTTCGGGAGCTCTACGGCACACGCCTTTAACCGCTTTTCCATCTCTACTAAAATCGCCAGCTTATCGATAAACCACGTATCGATCATCGTGACTTCATGAATTTTTTCATAATCCGCAATCCCCCGGCGTAAAACCTCTGCGATCAGATAAATGCGTCTGTCATCCACCACCTCTAACCGCTCTAAAACCTCTTCATCACTCATCTGATCATAATCATGGGTTTCCAAGCAGTCCACATGCTGCGCCAAAGAGCGGATGACCTTCATCAGTCCCGCCTCAAAGCCAGTGCAGATGCTCATGACCTCACCGGTCGCCTTCATCTGTGTCGTAAGCGTCCGTTTCGCATTGATAAATTTATCAAATGGCAGTCTCGGAATCTTCACCACCACATAGTCAAGTGCCGGCTCGAAACTCGCATAGGTCTTTCCCGTCACGGCATTTGGAATCTCGTCCAGGTTATATCCCAATGCAATCTTTGCAGAAACCTTGGCAATCGGATACCCGGTCGCCTTCGACGCCAGCGCGGAGGAACGGCTCACCCTCGGATTCACTTCGATGACAATGTATTCAAAAGAGGTCGGATGCAGAGCGAACTGAACATTGCACCCCCCTGTGATTTTCAGTTCGTCGATGATGCGCAGTGCCGAAGTACGAAGCATCTGGTATTCCTTATCCGACAAGGTCTGGGAAGGTGCCACCACGATACTGTCTCCGGTATGGACACCTACCGGATCCAGATTTTCCATATTACAGATGGTGATGCAGGTTCCGTTGCTGTCGCGCATCACCTCATACTCGATTTCCTTCAATCCGGCAATGCAGCGTTCCACTAAAACCTGTCCCACTCTCGAAAGGCGGAGTCCGTTCGCTAAAATCTCCTCGAGCTCCTCCCTGTTATGTGCGATGCCGCCACCGGAACCGCCTAATGTATAAGCCGGACGAAGCACGACCGGATAACCGATTTTTTCCGCAAAGGCTGCTCCATCCTCAATATTTTCCACGAGTTCCGAAGCAGCACACGGCTCCCCGATGCGCTCCATCATATCCTTAAATTCCTGTCTGCCCTCCGCATTTCTTATCGTCTCTG
>JAFVAA010000130.1 GCA_017476305.1 Lachnospiraceae bacterium | reverse complement strand
CTATGATGCTTGAACTGTGGATTATCACCCGGAATCTCCTTATCATAGTTTATCCCGACCAGCAATGTGTTCCCCTTATAGGCGTGCTTCTCCGCCCTCCGCATGTACCCTCTACTCATAATCTTTCCCCATCACCGCAAACACCGTCCTGAACATCGTCAAAACCTCTCTTAGAAATCCACACCGCCTGATAGATTCCAGGTTCCATTTCATTTTTTCAGGAAGCACTTCTTCAATATACACCCTGTCCACATCATCTGCAGCATTTAACAGCTTATCTTCATCTTTATATCTTATACTTGCCTCACTTGTAATTCCTGCCGCCATTAATAATGTCGCATTGAATTCCGGTTTATATTTTTCTACATACTTTACGGCTTCCGGTCTCGTTCCGACGAAGCTCATATCACCACGGATTACATCAAATACCTGTGGCAGCTCATCTAACCGAAGTCGTCTAAGCTTCGCCCCCACTTTCGTAATCCTGCTATCATTCCCCACAGTTACTGCTGTGCCAATCTGATCCGCATTACTCACCATGGTTCTGAATTTATGAATACGAAAATGCTTACCGTATGTAGTCACTCTCTCCTGCCTGTACAGCACCGGTCCTCTGCTGTCCAGTTTTATCCATATACTGATCACAAACATAGGAACCGCCAGGATGATGAGCATAATGATGGAAACCAGAAGATCAAAGGCACGCTTAAGCACCAACTGTCCCCGCTCTCTGTTCAAAATCTCCCAATAAGGTCTGACTTCCGGAGTTTTCATGAATTCCGGGAGATCTTCCCATTGCCTCAGCATGTTTCTAATTCCTTCACTGCACTTTTAAGCGTCTCACACACATACTCCACATCCACATCAGAGAGTAATGTATGCAGTGGCAATGTAATCAGATTATGATAATAATCATATGCATTTGGATAATACTCTATCCCGCCACTCAGTTCCTTGTATGCAGTCATCATTGGCAATGGTTTGTAGTGCACATTAGTAGCCACTCCATGCTCAGCCAGCTTTGTAATGATTTCATTTCTTTTTTCTTCATCTGCACCCGGAATCCTTATCAGATACAGATGATTACTGCTGTCTATACTCTCAGTGTGATGAACCAGATGACAGATTCCCAATTCATCACAGGTCTTATCATACTTTTCTATAATCTGCTTTCTCCTGTCCAGCAGCTCCGGATACCTGTCAAGCTGCTTTAAGCCGATAGCCGCCATGATGTCAGTCATGTTGCACTTATACCAGGAACCGATAATGTCATACTCCCATGCGCCTGACTTTGTTTTCGCCAGCGCATCCTTATTCTGACCGTGGAGAGACAGAAGCTGATACATCTGATAGATTTCTTCGTCCGTCACGCCATTATCATATACAGATTCCGGAAGGCACCAGGTACTGGCTCCACCTTCCGCTGTAGTAAAGTTCTTTACGGCATGGAAACTGAAAGAGGTAAAATCTGCGATAGCACCGGCATAACGCTTTGCCTTTTCCACACCATCCGTAGTGAAAACTTCACCTTTTCCAGTCCTTTGTACCGTTCGGCTCGCACCTAGCGCATGTGCAGCATCGCATACGACAGCTACACGGCCAAGTCCTGCCTGTATCCTGCTCCCTAAGGAAGCTAATGGATTACTACGATCATTCAGAGGTTTAAATAAATCTCTCTTCCTCTCCACGATCCCAAAAACACGGTCATAGTCAGCCACAATCCCACCGAGATCCACAACTACGATCGCTTTCGTTTTCTCTGTAATTGCCTGCTCCAGCTTCTCATAGTCCATCTCCGGCATATG
>JAFVAA010000129.1 GCA_017476305.1 Lachnospiraceae bacterium | reverse complement strand
ATGTCCTCACAGATGCCAGTCAGTCCCGTGATAATACTGTCTTTTTCTTCCTCTGTCAGAATTTTCTGTTTGGCAAGCATTTTGACATGGGCGATGCTCCCGTCAATATCTTCCTTGTAAAATGTCTGGTCAAAAGAGAGCGAAGCGTTAAAATTATGTACTAATTGATTTGTTTCCTTTGTAAAACGTCCTCCCCAAAGCTTCATGTGCATGTCCTCCTGTATAAAATGTGATAAGAAGCGAATAAAATATACCGAAATGGAAAACTCCATTTCGGTATGAAATGAAACAGCATAGAAATTTTCCGGCTTTATTCTGCACCCGGTTCTCCGGCGCTCTCATCAGAAAATTCAATGAAATCATCGTCAAAGCTGTCATACATATCATCAGAATCAAAATCATCTAAATAATCCGGTGTGAGATACTTATATACTGCAAATGCAATTCCCGCAACGGCAGCAACAGCTCCGATCACAGCCAAAATGATGATGATGGTATGTTTGCTTTTCTCCTCCTGTTCCCTTTTGTGAATCAGTTCGTTGATTCTGGATGCATTTAATAAATCCTCTACTCTGTCTTTCATAGATAGATACTCCCTTCTTTTTTTATAGTTCATTTTCGAAAAATGCTCTGTTACTATTCAAAAGCTTCACAGATGCCATACGGCTTCTTTTGCTCCAAATAGCAGCATTTCTATTATTGTACCATAACTTTCCCGGAATATCTATAACTTTTTTAATTTTGCAAAGGATGACATCATTTTCCGGACCATGCCGCTGTCAAATTCGATGGTAAGCTTGAAATCACTGCCCTGATCTATGACCTCTGTAATGGTACCCTCCCCAAAACGGTCATGCAAAATGCGGTCGCCGGTGTCAAAATTTTCCGGAGTCTTTGCTCTCTTCATTCCTGAAAATCCTTTTGAAATCAGTGGATTGTTTTCTAAAAGGGCAGCTCCGGTCTTATGCCCCGCCTGCTTCACACTTCTTTCCGCGTTTGGATTCCATGAGGAGCCGTAGTTCGTGGTAAGCTTTGGTGTTTTCTTTTTCCGGTTTGGCTTTTCAAAAATACTGTCCTGATTTTTCAGAAATTCTGCAGCACTGTAGTGTCCCGTGGCAGAGGGGCTATCCGGGAGGGAACCTGACAGGCGGAAACTGTCAGAAACGTTAGAAGAGCCTGTACCTGCTGCTGTCTGCTTCAGGAGATATCTTGGAATCTCACTGATGAAGATGGATGGACTGTTGTATTTCTGTTCCCCGTTTCGGAAGCGGGAGCGGGCACAGCTCAGGGAAAGCTTTTTCTGGGCTCTGGTGATTCCCACATAGCAGAGACGGCGTTCTTCCTCCATTTCCTCCGGATCCTCCTCTGCCATGTAGCCCGGACAAATCCAGTTTTCCATGCCGGCAAGGTAAACATAAGGAAATTCTAAGCCCTTCGCACTGTGCAGTGTCATTAAAAGGACTAAATCCGTATTCTCGTCCACGGTGTCAATATCAGCCACCAGTGCCACATCCTCCAGAAATCCGCTTAATGTAGGCTCCTCCTCGCAATTTTCCTCATAGGCGACGAGTTTATTTATGAGCTCCTCGATATTTTCGATCCGGCTCTGTGCATCGTCCGTATCCTCCTCCTTTAGCAGTCTGACATATCCGGTATCCTCAATCACCTTTCGGAGCAGATCCTCCAGACTGTTTTTCGGATCTGCGAGAAAATGCTTAAAGGATTCGATCAGACTGACAAAGGAAGCGAGCTTTGCAGCACTTCGTCCGATTCCGTCAATGTATTCATAGCTCTCTAAGGCACCATAAAAGCTGAGTTCATGGATGGCGGCATAGTTTGTAATACGGTCGGTCGTAGTCAGACCGATTCCGCGTTTTGGGACGTTGATGATTCGCTTTACGCTGATATCGTCCAATCCGTTTTCAATAGTACGCAAATAGGCTAAAAGGTCTTTGATTTCCTTACGCTGATAGAAGTTTACTGCTCCGACGATCCGGTACGGGATATTCCGCATGATCAGCTTTTCTTCGAAAACACGGGACTGGGCATTGGTCCGGTACAGGATGGCGAAGTCCTTATAGTCTGCGAGCCCTTCCGCGTTCGCCCTTCGGATTTCCTCTGTGATGCAGTCTGCTTCTTCGTATTCATTGGCAAACTGTGTATAGGAAATCGTGTCCCCCTTGTCCTTTTTCGTCCAGAGTGCCTTCTCCTTTCTGACCTGGTTATTGCTGATCACTGCATTGGCAGCATCTAAAATATTTCCAGTGGAGCGGTAGTTCTCCTCCAGTTTGATGACCTTAGTGTCCGGGTACTGGCTTTCAAAATTTAAAATATTGTAAATATTGGCACCGCGGAATTTATAGATGGACTGGTCATCATCGCCTACGACACAGAGGTTGTGTACGGTACTTCCGTCAGTCCCCCTGGTACTCGCCAACAGGCTGATGAGCTTGAACTGGGCAGTATTCGTATCCTGATACTCGTCCACCATGATGTAGCGGAACCGGTTTTGATAGTAGGAAAGAATCTCCCTGTTTTCCTCAAAAAGAGTGATCGTTTTACAGATCAGGTCATCGAAATCCAGAGCATTGGAATCATGCAGTCTTTTTTCGTATTCCCGGTAGCAGCGGGCACAGGTCTCCTTATAAAAGTCGCCGTATGCCCTTTTTTCAAACTCCTCCGGTGAAATCAGCTCATCCTTGGCGGAGGAAATGGTACTTAGGACAGCACGCTCCTTGTATTTTTTCGGATCGAGCTGCAGGTATTTCAGGATATCGCGCATGAGTGCCCTCTGGTCATCGCTGTCGTAGATGGTAAAGCTCCTTTCGTAGCCGATGGCTTCTATGTAGCGTCTTAGGATGCGGACACAGGTGGAGTGAAAGGTACTTACCCAGATGTCGTTTGCATATTTTTCCCCTACAATGCTGTCCACACGTTCCCGCATCTCACCGGCTGCCTTATTCGTGAAGGTGAGGGCTAAGATGTTCCAGGGATTTACGCCGTATTCACGGATCAGATAGGCGGCCCGGTGTGTAAGTACACGTGTTTTCCCGGAGCCTGCCCCTGCGAGGATCAAAAGCGGTCCCTCGAAGTGCTTTACCGCCTTTTCCTGTTCCGGATTCAGTCCGGCCAATATATTTTCTAAGCTCATGATGATAACTCCTTTCGCTCCTTACTGTACAATATGGTCTCTGTATTTTTTCGCATTGGAAAAGAACTCGGTGAGTCCCTCTCCGTTTCCGTCTGCGATTTCTTTCCTGGCAGCTTTCAGGTGCCCGATAAAGGAATCCAGGCACTCCAAGATACAATCCCTGTTCGTGAGACAGATATTTTCCCACATCTCCGGAGAGGAGGAGGAAATACGTGTGACACTGTGGAATCCGCCTGCGGCAAGCTTTGCATAGTAGCCTTTTTCGTCGAGACCGGAAACGGTACCGACCAGAGCAGCGGAAATGACATGTGGTACATGGCTGATTCCTGCTGTGACCTGATCGTGTGTCTTTGGATCTAAAATCATACATTTGGAGCCGGCAGCTTTTACGAACTGCTCCATCCAGGAAAGGTATTCCGGTCTGGTATCCGGTGTCGGTGTTAAAATATAATAGTGATCTTTTAAAAATTCCTCGCTGGAGTTTTCGTAGCCTGTTTTTTCCGAGCCTGTCATCGGATGACCGCCGACGAACTGTCTGGTCAGATCTAATTCCCTGATTTTTTCACAGATATTTCCCTTTACGCTGCCTACATCCGTAATCAGGCAGTCTTCGCTCAGGTAGGGAGCGACCTTTGTCAGGTAATCTGCATTTTTTATGACCGGGGCGCATAAAAAAAGCACATCACATGCAGAAAACGCGGAAAGCTCTGTACAGATACCGTTCAGAGTTCCATCTTCCTTTGCTTTTTCGAGTGTCGGGTGTTTTTTGGTCTGATAGTAGTTATAGGCAAAAATCTGTGCATCGGGAAAAAGGATCCGAAGTGCTCTGGCGATAGAGCCGCCGATCAGACCGAATCCGATAAAGCCAAAACGTGTGCGGGTTACTTTTTGCGCATGCTCTTTCATAGTGTTTTCCTTTCCTGTTTTCGTGATTCGAATAAAGTATAACACCATTTTAGCGGACAAAGGAGAGGGTGTCAAATTTTTTGTGGTAAAAATTTGTTGAGATGTGGGAGGAAATGTAGTATACTATATTCCATATGGCATTTTTATAGAAAAAATAAATTGTCGTATCAGGTTTCCGGAGCTTTGGCACGGAACAGATACCGGCATTTATGGGAATCAATCATTTTGGGGCGAGGTTTGTATGAGTTACGTAAAAAAAGTATTGGTCGGGATAAAAGACGGAATCTTATTTCTTTTTGGAATTATTGGAAGCTATATAGGCGTGATCTCTCAGGTATTAGGGGCGATGCTCGGGATTCTTGCCTCTGTTTTTGTCGTGTTTTTGATTGCAGGGATCTGTATCTATGTTAAGGTCCTGCCGGATTTTACGGAAGCGAGAGAGGAAGCCTTTGACAAAATGGTACATATGAGTGAAAATGATTTCGTGATGAATGAGGATACGGTCATTTTCGATAACAAGGGGAAAAAAATAGGTTCTGTCAATACCGGAAGATACCAGTATGTGAAGATACAGAAAATTTCTCCGTATATCTATAACGGCTATATCGCCGTTGAGGACAAGCGTTTCAGAACGCATGCGGGTGTGGACGTACTGGCGACGCTTCGTGCAGGCGTGAAGCTTTTAAAAAACAATATGGAAATCAAGCAGGGAGGCAGTACGATCACCCAGCAGGTCATTAAAAACAATCTTCTGACTCAGAAAAAGAGTTATACCAGAAAAATCGCAGAAATCCTTTTGGCACCCGCTGTGGAAAAGGAATTCTCAAAGGATAAGATCATGGAATTTTACTGTAACAGTAACTACTATGGCAATCGCTGCTATGGTGTGGAGGCTGCCAGCAGATATTATTTCGGAAAATCCTGTGAGGATTTAGAGCCACAGGAGGCTGCCATGCTCATTAGTCTTTCCAATAGCCCGACGAAATATGATCCGGTCGCCAATCCGGAGACTGCCCTGGAAAAAAGAAATGATACACTGGGAATTTTGTATCAGGAGGGCGTCATTTCAGAAAAGGAGTACAAGGTAGCGAAGAAATCTGCTCTTAAGGTACTGCAGATTGCGGAAGACGGTTCGAATGAAAATTATATTACCGGCTATGCGATTCACTGTGCAGCATTGGCTTTGATGGAAAAGGAAAATTTTTCGTTCCAGTACACCTTTGAAAATAAAAAAGATTATACTGCATACCATAAGGCTTATTCGGAGCGTTATTCAGAGCTTAGCAATGAAATCCGTTCCGGCGGCTACAGGCTCTATACCTCGATCGATATGAAAAAACAGAAAAAACTGCAAAAAACCATCAATACCGGTCTTTCCTATAATAAGGAACGGGATAAGAGCAGCGGAAAGTATGCCCTTCAGGGGGCTGCGGTATGTGTGGACAATATGACGAACTATGTGGTCGCGATCGTGGGAGGAAGGGGAACGAAGGATCCATTTAACAGAGCATATCTTTCCATGCGTCAGTCCGGCAGCTCGATAAAACCGCTGCTCGACTATACACCGGGCTTTGAATCGGGGGTGTATTCCCCATCTACCTTAGTAGATGATCATCCGATTGAAAACGGACCGAAAAATGCAGGAGGAGGATATCGTGGAAAGCTGAGGATCCGGGAGGCTGTTGCCAGATCGATCAATACGAT
>JAFVAA010000128.1 GCA_017476305.1 Lachnospiraceae bacterium | reverse complement strand
TTGACGACATTCATCTGAAGAATCCCCTCTGCATACCCGGAAGACGCAAACAAAAGCACACCACCCGCTATAATCTGTAAGACAAGTACCACCGGCATTCCTATGACAAAAATCATCTTCTTTGTCTTATGCCGGAATGTATACATTCCCAAAATCGAACCTATACTTCCGCCTAAAACAGCTGCTAAAAACAGCGTCTTTTCCGGTATTCTCCAGAGATGCTTTTTCGCCTTCCGTTTATCCATTCCCATAAGCAGAAAGCCCAAAATATTGATAAAAACCAGATATACCGGTATTATTTTCCGAAAATCCATAGTACAGCACTCCTTAGTAAATCCTAACCGTTATTCAAACAGAATCCGGTAGCTTCCTTGAAAGCTCCCCCCCGCCTCTAAACTTTCCTCATACTCCCGCTCCGAAATCTCTCCGGTAAAATCTGCCCGATCTGCCCTTCCATACCACGGCTCGATACATAAGAACGGAGCATTTTTCTTTTCCGGTGCCCACACGCCAAAAAGTGGTGTATCAAAGCTTACCGTCACATACGGTTTCTTTTCTTTATCGACGAGTGCCACCCTCTTTGCCTGATCCTTTTCGAAAATCAGAACCCCATTGTCAAACGTAGGCTCATCCAATGCAAAGCAGCTATCCTCATCTAAATTCACAGAATGTGTCGTATTCTGCACCAGTCCGTCTGAAAAATCCGTAGCTGTCCTCTCCCCCTCTGCATCAAATTTTAGATAATTGCCACCAATTGTTCCGTTTTCATCCAATTTACACAGAAAAGCCGGATGTGCCCCTATGGAAAAATACATTCTTTTTTCATTTGTGTTTTTTACATTCCATAAAACCGTCAGTTCATTTTCCCGTAATTCATATGTAATCACAAGCTCGAAGTCAAACGGGTATTTTTCCTTCGTCTCCTCTGTAGATACCAGACGAAAAGAAGCTTTTTCCGCATCCGAAGAAAGGAGGGTAAACTCCATATCTCTGGCAAAGCCATGCTGTGACATCGGATATTCCTTTCCCTCATAGCGGTACACATCATCCCTTACCGCCCCCACAAACGGAAAAAGCACAGGCGAAGTCCGGTTCCAGAACTTTGGATCCCCATGCCACATATATTCCCTTCCATTCCCCCTCACACTCTTTAACTCGGCTCCATGTGTATCAATTTTCACACAAAACTTTTCATTTTTTAATTCTACCATCCTCTTCTTTCCTCCCTTTCTTTTTTTACAACAGGCAGCATTGCGCCGGATGCTTCCCGGCCTGCAGCCTCTGATACCCTTAAAAACAAAAAACACATTCCTCCCCTATCCCGCAAACATAAATCCTGAAAAGGTCTTTTCCAAACTCATTCCTTCTACCTGCTGCCCGTATAAATCATTTTTAGCAGGACTGATATGCAATCTGCAGATTCTTCCATCGGAGAGCTTCATATCCACGTACTTTTTCCCATCCGTCCGGTAAAAGACAAACGTTTCTCCCTTTGGAATCTTTGCGCTCTTCAATTTTTTCCCTTTTTTATCCACGATGGAGAGCTTCATGCTTCTAAGAGAAGTCATCGTGATGGAGCTTTCGATTTTATAGTAGGAGCTGTCTGCCACAGGCATCCCGTTTTTCCCGACATGATACTTTTTCCATCCCGTATAAGTACTTAAAACATCCATTCTGGTATCTAACTTAAAGCCCTTAGGATCAGCAGGAACCGAAGTATAATACCGTTCGTTTTCATCGCACTCCCCATGAAATCCCAGATACTTGCTTCCCACCTCTGTTACGCCCTTTTTCGAAAGCGAAAAAATATAAGTCTCCGGATAATCATTTTCCATGACAACACCTAAATACAGATAATTCCGTCCACCCTTTAAATGCATCAGCACCGGAGTATAGGAATATCCATGGAGCTGTTTTTTCCATGTATTTCCAGAATATGAAATTTTTACACTATAATCAGAGCCATAATCATCACTGGCATCTGCATCTATCTCCAATGTATCCTGCATTCCATCCTCATCTAAATCTGCTTTAAAGGTAAGCCCGCAATTCGTCCCATTATCATAATCCCATGCAAGCGCACGGGCATATGCTTTCGGAATTTCGGCATAGCTTCCCTGAAACAGATCTTTCTTCCGGAACGGAATCAGGCACTCGAATTCTCCTCCGGCATAAGGAGCGATCGAATACGGTGCGAAATAAAATGTAACACCATCATTACTGATACACCATGTATAATCTTCCTCCTTAATGTGAACACTCCCATCTGCCCCTACCGTTCCATAGTCCGCAAAAATACTTAAATCGTCGGCAGAATGATAAAATGCATCCTTCCCGTACTTTTTTATCAGCTTTTTTTCTAAAAGAGCCGGAAGACTGTCCACATCTGCAAATACATCCTCTAATTTCAAAATTTTACCAGTCTCAGCGTCAAAGCTGATTCCATCCGTATAGTACATCCCATGTGCACCACCTAGATAGTCCGAATACTTCGTCATCAGACTGACCACCCTGCTGTCTGCTCTTGAAACCGACAACCAGTTCCTTATGCTCCAGGCTGCTGCTCCAATACCCGTCTTCTCTGCCTCCTTCGCCGTTTGAGCATGCAGCGTCTTCATGCGTTTTCTTTCTGACCGTGCATATTGATCAAGTGCCTTGCCAAGCTCCGGATAATTTTCTCCATCCTCAGAAGACAGCTTCGGAGTATTAAACGTCGTTTCCAATAAATACTGCGTCTGCTCTTTATTCCACTTTGACAGCCACTCATTCGAAAAAAGTACCGTCAGATTTTCTACCTTCTTTTTTTCCGGCTCCGGTTCCTGTGAAGCGGGTACATCTTCTGTCTTTTCTTCAGCAGACGGCTCCGGTTCCTGTGATTCCACCGGATTTTTTTTCGTTTCCTGTGGATTTTCTATTACTTTTTCCTCTTTCTGTTCCTTTT
>JAFVAA010000127.1 GCA_017476305.1 Lachnospiraceae bacterium | reverse complement strand
GGTGATCGCCTGCATCCCGGAGGTCACTGTCACCAGACGGTACTTCTCCCCCAGCCACTCCGTCATGATTTTTAAAAAGGAAACATCATCATCCACCAAAAGGAGTGTCTTTGTTTCCGAAGCTTTTTCAAACTTCTGTGTCAGATGGTCTAAATCCTTCGTAAACACCTCTAAATCCACCGGACGTTCATAGGATTTCCATATGACATTTTCCGGGAGAAAGTTCTTTGCTACGCTTAGTTCCGTGATAGTACCTACCAGGCAGATTTCCTTTCCCTTTTCCACTGCCGCATTCTTTAATGCACGGAAAAACATCTCTGCCCTTTCCACATACTCCCCTAAATAGACCAGATAGAGCTCTGCATCCTCTGTATGCGCCTCTAACTCTTCCGCCTCCGGACTGATCTTAATTAACTCATACTGCTTCTCCTTCAAACGGTTTTCCATCGCATTCAGTAAAAAAGAAGTCTTATCACTGATTAGTAAAATCCTTTTTGGTTCACTCATAATTATCCTCCATATGTTTTTTTGAGTTTCACTTCACATAGTAATGATATTTAGTCTAGCTATATTGTAGTGGTAGGAAGTAATGCTGATTATACATGTGTGAAGGAATGTATGACGCCGCCGGTACTTAGCACCTGTTTTTTAGGTGCTTATGTACCGCTGCGTGCGGAATCCAAGCGGAAGCGTGTCCTGAACACATATATAGTCAGCATTACTTCCGTTCGTGATTCTAAACTAAATGTCACTACCATATGAAGTGCAACACTTCACAATCCTTTTGATACCGTCCCAATCCATATTTTTCACTGTTTTTTTCAGTTCCTCCACCTGCTCCCTTCTATCCTCCGGTATCTGATACGAAAGGAGCGATTCCATCACATCGCAGACCCCTTTATAATCAAATACGGATGCGATCTCACCAATCGCCTCGTATGCCTCCAAAAGCTCTGCTTCGGATATCAGAGGAAGCTCCTCACTTTTCGGACGCTTCCCCTCCAAAGAAAGCTCCTCCGGCGGTACGATCATCTCCTTTAAAGCCCGGTACTTTTCTAAAAGCACACTGGTACTCTTATGGATGCTTTCTAAATCCCCTGCATTTCCTGCCATTTCCATAGCCTTTGCAAGCTCAGAGACCTCCATCGCCCCGATAATCGCAGAGGTACTCTTTAAAGCATGGACCTTGATCGTGTAGTTTTTCCAATCCTCTGACTGATAAAGCTGCTCAATCTCTGCAGACATATCCGGGATATTTTCTAAATATTCCTTTACCACACTGACATACACCTCTGCCGTGCCGCACTTTGCGAGTCCTTCTTCATAGTCAAGCTGCCGGACAGAGGTAATCCACACCGGTACCTCTTCCAAATGACCTTCCGCTTTTCCGGCTTTTTCCTCTCCGGCACCATACTCTCTCCCGACAGCAGATACTCCATCCGTTCTGCCGGAAAGCTTCTCCTCTGCCGCAGACATTCCATCCGCTTCACCGGAAGAAGCTCCAAGCACCACCTTTTCCTCCGGCAGATATTTTACCAGTACCTCCTCTAACCGCTCCGGATCAATGGGCTTTGTCAGATAATCCGTAAATCCAGCCGCCATATACTCCTCCCTCGCACCGGAAACCGCATTCGCCGTAAGTGCCAGTACAGGCACCGGTCTTTCCTGATAGGAGGGAAGCTTTTTTATCTCCTGAAAAGTCTCTATCCCGTCCATTCCGGACATCCTGTGGTCTAAAAAGACCACATCATACTCCGTTTCCTGCATGAGCGAAAGACAATCCATGCCGCTTTCCGCAGTATCGATCTGCAAAAGCGTTTTCTTTAAAAGCCCTTTGATTACCGACAGGTTCATCGGCGTATCATCCACTACTAAAATCCTTCCTTCCGGTGCCGTAAAGGATTCCTGGTATTTTTTACGGGTACTCTGGGAACGCTTTAGTGCCTTTTCAAAATCCCCGATTGGCTCCCAGTCTACCACCCTTTGCGAAAGAACAAAGAAAAAGTCCGAGCCCTCCCCGTAAACGCTCTCTACCTCTAACCTGCTTCCCATCCTATGCAGAAGCTGTGTCGTGATGTTCATGCCAAGACCGGTTCCCTCTATGCTGCGGTTTCTCTCCTCCTCGATTCGTTCAAAGGCAGAAAAAAGCCTGCCGATATCCTCCTCCTTGATTCCGATTCCGGTATCCTTTACACTGATGCGAAGCCGGATGGAGTCCTCCGTATCCTTCACAAAGGAAACATCTAATGTGACGCTCCCTTTTTCCGTATATTTCACCGCATTCGTCAGGATATTGGTCACGATCTGTTTGATACGGATTTCATCCCCGTGAAGCAGATGCGGTATCCCGGAATCCACCTTTACGATCAGCTCTAAGCCCTTATCCTCTGCCCGCTTCTTTATCATGTTTACCAGGTCATTTAGGACAGAGCTTATTTCATAATCCACCGGAATGATATCCATTTTCCCGGCTTCGATTTTCGAAAAATCCAGAATATCATTGATCAGTCCCAAAAGACTGTTTCCCGCTGTCCGGATATCCTCTGCATAGTTTAAAATCACATCCTCACTGCTTTCCCTGAGAATCATCTCATCCATCCCAAGCACTGCATTGATGGGTGTTCTAATCTCATGGGACATGTTCGAGAGAAATGCTGACTTTGCCTGTGTCGCTGCCTCTGCCCGGTTTTTCTGGATATCTAACTCCTTGATAAGCTCTGCATCCGGATTCTGCAGCGTATAAAAAAGTGTCAGATCCATCATCGTAATATTCAGTGCTCTGGACAGTGCAGCATCCGGAAAAAGATGATTAAATGCAAAGGAAAAAACCGCCATGCCGACATACCAGCATAAACCGGTTCTCATGCGCGTCTCCATGGCACGATATCCCTTGATAAGCAGATAAATAATGACACATGTATAAAGGATGGCACAATACTGCATCACTTTCGATGCTACATTCTGAAACGGCATGGCAAAGGCAATGACAACGACCAAAACTGCCGGAAGCTGCATGACCGCCCACAAAAATCTCTGCGTTTTCTCATGTGTCTGAAGCCAGAGGTAGTCCATCACAAGCTGCAAAATGAGTACCATACTGAACAGATAAAAAACCCAGGCAGTAATCTCTGCCACGCCCATCTCCTCAACCTTTACGGTTTTCATGGATGCTTCTACAGATGCTTCCGAAACAATCTGAAATGCAGATAAGACTAAAATAATGGCAAAGATCCGGTCTTTGACCTGCTGCTTCTGCCGGTTTTTGGAAAAATAATTTCCAAAAATAAAAATCAAAATCATGAAGCAGAAGACATGTAACTCTGATTCTATAAAAAACATAAAAATATGACCCCCTCTACACCGGAATTGCCCACCGGAACACATAATCCTCCGGATCAATATTCGTATCAAAATACGGTCCTATCACACACCTGTATGCTGTAATTCCATGGATTTAATCATGATATCTCCCCGCAGCGCATCCAGATCAGAGTATGTAATCCTTGATAAAACCGCTTTATCGATGCTGAGAATCTTGTTCATGCTCCCATTCTGCTTCACTATGATCATGATATCATTTATCACGAGCCCTTCGGTAAGCCATGACATCATCGTGGCTTCCATACCGGTAGCCCAACCCTTTTCAAACCGGATCACATCCGGCTTTCTCCTTGGTTTCAAATAGAAATGCATCGAATCATTATCCCCGCCATCTCCTATGATTCCGACCTCTCCGCTTCTGGAAATGCCGGATATCTTTGAGAAGCTGAGATTTATCATCAAACCGAGCTGCACCTCAAACTCATATACTCCAATCAAATCATCCTGACTAGCTGACATAATTCCTCCTAGATTTTGAACAGATTTTCCGGTTCCTGATTCAATTTGCTGTTAATCTTTGATATTTCGTCACACCAACGCAGCCGGTCCCTATGGCTCATCAGCATTATCTCATCATGGCATCAATGATTATAGTATGCGATAAATGCCGCCTCCTCATAGATTTTATCTGCAGGATAGGTTTTTATTGACCGGCTCCCATAAAATTTACAGGAATTTCCACCGGCTTTCCACAATGCGGACAGATGCCCTTATAAGTCGGGGCATCCTCCGTATTGATTTTCTGGTACAAATCCTGAAGGTAGGCAAGATCCATTGCGCGGGCGCGCTTCGCATTATGATAAATCCTCTTATAAAAGCAAGCTTTTAACGAGGGTTTATCATAACGCTTGCTTTTGCTTTCGAGACTATTTTATCATATCCACCCATGGACAGGTCAATAAAGGAGATAGCTTTCCGTCCTTACCTGCACATTTTTCACAATATCATAGAAAAACAGTGCATAGTCCACCCCATGGAAGGACTTCGGACCAAACGGCTGTGCGCCATCTAATGCCGGTATGATCGTCAGGAACTTTTCATCCGCATCCGTCACGACCACGCCTCTATCCTTATCAACCCTCGCACTTCCCAGTCCATCCGGCTTTTTATAAGTCTCAAACTCTCCTGTCGCATTGTTCAGCCAGTAGCTTCCTTCGCTTTCCTCTCTGCCTGCCGGTGTCTCATCCCGCTTCCAGTTGATCGGATTGATGCTGACAGAGTCCTCTTCCACGAGAAAGTTGTCATGGTTTCCGGCTCCTTCCGTATTCCACGAAATGATGACACCGGTGTCCTTCTCCCCTTCTGCAAATTTCAGATGCGGATTCGCCTTTAAGTAGCTTTCCGAAATGGCATACCCGATCACATACGCTGCAATCATCCTCTCATAATACTCCGGATGCGCTTTCATATATTCGGAAAGGATAATGCGCATCATATTGGAACCCTGTGAATGAGAAGCAAAGATAAACGGCCTGCCATTATTATAATGCGTAAAATAGTAATCTAACGCTGCAAAGGTATCACTGCGGGGTTCGGCTTTCATTTTTTCCGTAAATCCTGCGCTGTCCAAGCCCTCTTTCACCAAAGGAGCCAGATTGCACTGACGGTAATACGGCGCATACACATTCGTCGATTCCGTAAAAGCGACAGCCTGCTGATTATAAAACCGCTTTGCCCCTGCCCTCATGCTCTCTGTATCGATAGCACAGTAATACGGTGCATCCTCTGCAGGATCATTGAATGCGGTCGGATAGAAGTAAATGGTATCGACTGCATACTTTGTCTCCGGAATGCTTAACCAGTTATCCTCCTTCGAATAATCCTCTGCCGGAATTTTGATTTCTCCGAGTGCCGAAACCGCATTCTCCTCCTTCGCAAAATAGCTTGCGATTCTGGTCTTCACATTCTGCCTGATATTGTTAAAGAACAGCCCGTAGTCGTAATTATGGTAGCTTTCCGGTCCAAAGAGATCTGCAATGGAATTTTTGACAGTTTTTGGCTCCACGACGACCACACCACGCGCAGTATCAAGTACTGCACCTGTCTCATTCATCACGATCTGATAGCCTCCGTTTTCATCCGCAATTCTGCTTCCTAAATTTTCCCCTGCAGATGCCACCGTTTCATCCCGTTTCCAGTTCAGGGGGTTGATGCTCACCGCCCCTTCTTCCACCACGAGATTATCTGCATCTTTATTTCCTTTCCCTTCGAGGTTCCACGATACGATGACGCCGGTATCATCTGCTCCTTCGGCAAACTTCAGGTGCGGATACGTGCTAAGGTCCTCCTTTGTCACGGAAAAACCGAGAGCATACGCTGCCACCATGCGTTTATAGTACTCCGGATGTTCCTTCATGTAACCCTCCAGGAGAAGCTTTGTCATGATGGCTCCCTGCGAATGACCGGCAATGATAAACGGTCTGCCGTCATTCTGATTGGTAAAATAATAATCCAGTGCCGCACAGAGATCCTCATACTGCTCTTTTTTCTGGTATTCCTCCAATGCCTTTTCGCGAAGTCCTTTAATCGCATTGATATTACTCTGCCTGTAATACGGAGCATATACATTCGTTGCTCCTTCAAATACGACTGCCTGTGTCGCATACGCATCCTTCGCCCTTTCACGCATCTCCGCATTGTCAATCGAAGCGATATCGGTCGCTTCATTGGAATCATCCAGGTATACCGTCGGATAAATGTAGAAGGTATCTACCTTTTTTGTCTCCTGCGTCTGCTCTGGCAGATGCAGCCAGTTATCCGTCTTACTGTAATCCGTCACCCCGTTTACAGGAGCGGCAGATGGATTACTGTCCGGAGAAGCAGACGGACTGCTCTCTGCGGAGGCAGCAGGACTCGCTTCCGTTTTTGTATCCTGCTTTACCTTTACTTTTAGTGTAAAGCGATAGGAAATTTTTCCGGCAATCTTTTTCTTTAATTTTAAAGAAATCTTTACCTTGGCAGTTTTCCCAGCCCTCACGCCCGTTACCTTTACTGCTGTCTTTCCACTGACTTTCGCAGTTACATACTTCTGATTGCTGCTCTTTACCGTCAGCTTTTTTACCTTATTTTTGCTGACATTTTTAATTTTTACAGTCTTTACGCCCTTTACCGCTACGGAAACCGATGTAATTGCTAACTTCGGCTTTGCAGCCGCCGTGGTGTAAAGTGTCCCTGCCTGTCCTGCACCCGCCGTAAAAGCAGATGCTGCCATACATACCGACAGAAAAAGTGCCGTCAAACGTTTTTTAATCATATCTTCTCCTCTCTTTTACTTTGTTTTTGCCTTTTTGATTCGTCAGAATTTCAACATATTATTTCTAATATATCATTTATCCTTTAAAGCATGGGGAAAAATGTGAAATTTGTCTTTTTTCTGCGAAATTTGTTTTTTCCCCACTAAGAGGAGGGGCTTGCCCACTTTGCGCGCCAGATGCATGCTGCAAAGCAGCTAATTTCCGCAGTACCTTTGGTACTGTATGCATCTGTGCGCATCCTTGTGGAGCGTTTTTTATTTCATAGGTAACGAAGTTTCCTATGAAATAAAAAAAGAACGGACACGATATCGGTATCCGCTCTATCCTCGCTAACTGCGAGAAAAACAACGCCGTCTGTGACTTCAAAACAAACCCACATGCCAAATTTTCGACACCAACATAAATAAAAGTGGGTGTGAAAAATTAGTTCGCCTGCTCTAAAATCCGATCATACAGCTTCTGCTTCAGGGACAAGATATAATCCATCGCCTCAGAAACCGGCACCATCTCCTTTACGGACTTGTCCCTCGTCGTAATCTCGACTACGTTCTCCTTCAGATTTCTGGGACTTACCACGACACGAACCGGTACACCGAGTAAATCCGCATCAGAAAACATGGCGCCCGGTCTCACGCCCTCCCTGTCATCATAGATGACTTCTACCTGCTTTTTCTGCAGATTTTCATACAGCTCATCTGCGACCTTTTTCGTCTCCGCATCATCCGCACGAAGCAAACAGACCTGTACCTCCCAAGGCGCAATCGTAATCGGCCAGATTGGTCCGTATTCATCATGATGCGCCTCACAAATGGATGCAGCCAGTCTCCCCACTCCGATTCCATAGCATCCCATGATTGGATATTTCAGTTCTCCGTTTTCATCGGTGTACTGCATGTTCATTGTCTCGGTATACTTCGTTCCCAGCTGGAAAATATTTCCTACCTCGATTCCACGCTTGATTGCAATGGATTTCTTTCCGCAGCACGGACAAATACCACCCTCCTTGATTTTTGAGATATCGACAAACTTTGGAGCATCTAAGTCTCTTTCGAGATTCAGTCCTGTATAGTGATACCCCTCTTTATTCGCACCAGCCACTACATTTTTTAATCCCGCCAAGGAAACATCCAAAAAGTATGTGACCTTCTCTGAAATTCCATAAGGACCGATATACCCTGCTACCAGAGGCGAATCCTCCGTAATCTCTGCCGGATAGATTTCCTCACCCACGAGGTTTCTAAGCTTCGTCTCAT
>JAFVAA010000126.1 GCA_017476305.1 Lachnospiraceae bacterium | reverse complement strand
TGCTTCGTATCCAGTGCATAGTTAAAGCAGGAGCGCGCAAAGCTCTCGATGGACTTATCCTTATTATGGATGCCCTGGATGATTCCCGGTCCGTCAAAGTCCATAATCGTCTGACGGATTTCCTTTCCATCCTCCCCTGTAAACACTAACTCTGCCTTTCCCGGTCCCGGAACCTTGATCTCCGTATTTTTATAGACATCTCCATACGCATGACGCGCTAAGGTGATCGGCTTTTCCCAGTTTTTCACACAAGGTTCGATCCCTTTTACCTGAATCGGCGCACGAAAGACCGTACCATCCAGTGCCGCACGAATCGTTCCATTTGGCGATTTCCACATTTCCTTCAGGTTATACTCGGTCATTCTCGCAGCGTTTGGTGTAATCGTCGCACACTTTACGGCTACCCCGTACTTTTTCGTCGCTTCCGCAGAGTCGATCGTCACCTGGTCATTTGTCTCATTCCGGTACTCCAAACCGAGGTCATAGTACTCCGTCTTTAAATCAATGAATGGAAATAAAAGCTCGTCCTTTATCATCTTCCAGAGGATGCGCGTCATCTCATCCCCGTCCATCTCTACCAGTGGTGTCTTCATCTGAATTTTTGCCATGATTTTTCTCCTTTCCTGCCACATTTTCCCCTTTTAAAACTCAAACTTATCTGCGAAATACGCATCCAAATCTGCAATCTTCACTCTCTCCTGCTCCATGCTGTCCCTGTCGCGAATCGTCACAGCCTGATCCTCCATCGAATCAAAATCAAAGGTCACGCAGAACGGCGTCCCGATCTCATCCTGCCTGCGATAACGCTTTCCGATATTTCCTCTGTCGTCAAATTCGCAGTTATACTTTTTACAAAGCTGCGTATAAATCTCCATCGCCGGTTCGGAAAGCTTCTTCGAAAGCGGGAGCACCCCGATCTTTACCGGTGCCAGTTCCGGATGGAAATGAAGCACCGTCCGCATATCCGGTTTTTCCTCGGTTCCAATGTTTTCCTCATCATACGCGCCGCAAAGGAATGCCAGTACCACACGGTCCGCACCCAAAGACGGCTCAATGACGTATGGGATATACTTCTCATTTTTTGAATCATCAAAATACGTCAGATCCTCCTTGGAAACATTCTGGTGCTGCGTCAGGTCATAATCTGTACGGTCTGCAATGCCCCAAAGCTCGCCCCAGCCAAACGGGAATAAAAATTCGATATCCGTCGTCGCCTTGCTATAGAAGGAAAGCTCCTCTTTTTCATGGTCGCGCACACGCATCTCCTCTTCCTTCATCCCGAGGCTCTTTAACCAGTCGATGCAGAACTGCTTCCAGTAAGCGAACCACTCTAAATCCGTATCCGGCTCACAGAAAAACTCAAGCTCCATCTGCTCGAACTCTCTGGTACGGAACGTAAAATTGCCCGGTGTAATCTCATTACGGAAAGACTTTCCAATCTGCCCGATTCCAAACGGAATTTTCTTGCGCGAGGTACGCTGCACATTTTTAAAGTTCACGAAAATTCCCTGCGCTGTCTCCGGGCGAAGATATACCGTGTTCTTCGCATCCTCTGTCACGCCCTGAAAGGTCTTGAACATGAGATTGAACTGACGGATTTCCGTAAAGTTTTTCTTACCACAGGAAGGACAGCAGATTTCCTTTTCCTTGATATAGTTTTCCATCTCCTCGTTTGACCAGCCATCCACACTGCCCTCGATTTCAATTCCGTTTTCCTTCATATAGTTCTCGATCACCTGGTCGGCACGAAAACGCTCATGACACTCCTTACAGTACATCAGGGGATCCGAAAAGCTGCCCAGATGACCGGAAGCCACCCATGTCTGCGGATTCATCAGAATCGCACAGTCTACACCGACATTGTATGGATTTTACTGAATAAACTTTTTCCACCATGCCTTTTTTACATTGTTCTTCAGTTCCACACCCAGATTTCCATAATCCCATGTGTTTGCCAGTCCGCCATAAATCTCAGAACCCGGATACACGAATCCTCTGCTCTTGGCAAGTGCTACGATTTTTTCCATTGTCTTTTCCATATCTTTTCTTCCTTTTCTATTTATTTATAAGTTTCAAGTGTCCCAAGTTTTCTCACTTGTACCTATGCTTGCGTTTTATACATCCTATCTTAAACTGCCGATATCAAAAAATATTTGCTTACTTGTATACAATATAACTGGTGCCATCCTCTTCCTTGGCGGTAGTGACAATGCCATCTCCGTCAATACTGCAGTTTTCACTCACATAAAGGATTGTACCCTGCACTTCTACTTTATACGCCTCGTTGACAATCAGAATATTGTCATCCATCTGCTTAATATCTTTCCCTTTTTTGGTAGTCTTTTTGTCCGCAGATACAAAGTTTCCTTTAATTTTGCATTTTTTGTTTCCGGCAATGGAACCAATGTAAAACTTCTTCGGGCTGATATTGTTATACTGCTTGACATAATTTAACAAATCATAATCCGTAGAGAAATCCAGCACCAGCGTCGCTACACTGCCGGATACATGAAACCCATTCAGTGTAATTGCATCACTCACGGATGCCTGACCGCTGCTGTTATATGCCTCAATCTCCTTCTCTATATTTTCTTCTAACTGATCTTCATCATAATAATCTTTTTCAAACTTTTCTGCTACGGCATAGGATACAACGCCATCATCCTGTATGTAAATTGCACTCTGGCCTGCCTCAAGATCAATGTTTCCCACCGTATTTCCACAGGCGGTCAATCCCAGAATCATCATCATTGCCATAACCATTGTGATTATCTTTTTCATCAAATGTACTCTCCTTTTCACGGTTTTACCCCTAAATAGTCATTTTATACGCATTACGCACGAATTTCAACATTAAATTTCCAGAAATTCCAAAGAATTAAATTTTCGGTCAATCTGTTTATTCATATATTCCCGGATAATCCGTTTCATCTGTTCCAAAATCGGTTTTGTCACCTGAAACGAAAACAATTTGTTCATTGGTGATGTCACTATGTACTGCAATGCATATAATGTAGAGCTTTCAACGCGTTCCTGCTCCGGAATATTTCCATGACAGTGATGGCACAGCATCGTATGATGGCGCAAATCAAAATAATCCAGATTTTCTTTTGCGCCACAATTTCCACATTGAAACAAATTAGGGTACTCTCCGTTGATTACCAAAATCCGAAGTTCAAAGATGCAACGAATCAATTCTTTCTCCGGTATATTTTTGATTAATGCTTTCAATGCCAGATAAAGCAGTTTCAATGTTTCGGTTGCCTCAATCCCTTCTCTACCATAGTAGTCGGCCAGTTCCAAAAAATACATTCCCAAATACATACTCTCAACATCCGACATTGTGCTGCTAAAATACTCACGCACTTTGATACCTGTCACTGTGTAGGAGTTTCTTCCCCGATACAATGTAAACTCCCCAAATGCCATTGGCTGACTTCCTGCCAGATACGGACTGGTCTGCTTCCGGGCTCCTCTGGCAAAAGCCGTGATTTTTCCCAATTCTTTTGTCAAAATTACCAGGCGCTTGTCATATTCACTTATAGCCATCGAGGAAATTACCATTCCTACCACCGTGATTGTCTCTACCATCTGTTCCTTCACTCTCTATTGCTGAGATAAAGCTTTCACAAGCATTGTTGATTCTTTTCTCATCTGCATATCTCAAATAATCTTCTACTTTTCCTGTTGTTTCAAAAATCTTCCAACAATCCATCTGATCCATTTTATCCTCCTAAGTGCATCGG
>JAFVAA010000125.1 GCA_017476305.1 Lachnospiraceae bacterium | reverse complement strand
TATGAGGGGATCGCCAAGTGGTGCAACGGTGCATGGAAGACGAATAAAGAGGGGACGAAGGCGTACCGGGCATTTTATGAGGAGATGGCGAAGGGAATGGAAATCCGGTTTGAAAAGGTCAGGGGACATTCCGGGGACAAATATAATGATATGGCAGATCATCTGGCAAGGCAGGCGTTGGGACTGTGAGGAGCCTGCTGTGTGTATCAAATGGAAAGAAAAGGAGTACATAGCTTATGGATGCAGAGATTTTACTCTGGATACAGAATCATCATAGAAATGATGTCTTAACACCTCTGATGAAAGGAATTACGGTTCTGGGAAATGCAGGATGGTTCTGGATCCTTTTATGTGTTCTTTTTTTGCTGAAAAAGGAATATAGAAGGACCGGTATCACGGGGGGCATCGCCCTTTTCGGTTCTCTGATCCTTAATAATCTGATTTTAAAGAATGCAGTGGGACGGACCAGACCTTATGAAATGATCCGTGGTCTGGAGCTTTTGGGAAGGAAGGCATGGGATCCGTCCTTTCCATCAGGGCATTCTGCTGCTTCCTTTGCGGCGGCAACGGTATTTTTTTTGATGCTTCCCAGTCGTTTTGGAATTCCGTCTCTTATTTTAGCGGCACTGATCTCATTTTCCAGACTTTATATCGGGATCCACTATCCCACAGATGTCCTCTTTGGGGTGCTGGATGGATTTTTTCTGGGCATTTTTTCGGTCTGGTTTATGGATCGTATCCAGCGCAGGAGAAAAGAATCCGAAAATGGAATTGAAAAATAGGCTAAGTCCGTGTATAATGATTTCGTGTGAAAACGTCAGAGATTTTAATACATTGTCAGAAGCTGGAAATGAGGTAAGAGAAAATATGAACGGATTAGATGGACGGCAGGATGGGGAAAAATCTACATTATCCAATATGGTGAGCATGGGCGAAAATATGCCGGGAGGTTTTTTTGTCTATCGTGCAGACGAAGAAGAGGAGCTTTTATATGCCAATGATGTTCTGCTGGATATTTATGGCTGCAGGACGTTACAGGAATTTAAGGAGCTGACAGGCTATACCTTTCGTGGCATGATTCATCCGGATGACTACGAGATGGTGAAAAAGTCCATCCATGAGCAGGTGAAGAAAAGTGACAGGAATCTGGATTTTGTGGAATACAGGATTTTAAAAAGGGATGGAGAGATCCGGTGGGTGGATGCTTATGGTCGTCTGGCAGAAACAGTGGATTACGGGGCCGTATATTCTGTATTTGTTCGTGATATCACGGATATCCATTTTGACCGTGAGGAAAATAAACGAAGGATGGAAGTGATCGAGGGGCTTAGTAAAGATTATACCTCTATCTACCTTTTCAATCTGGATTCCGGCAGCATGTATCCGTACAGGCAGGAAAACGACCGTTTCCGGAGGATAGAGAAGGAGCTTGGGATCGCATCGGGAGAGATGTTTCATGGAAAGCAGATTTTTTCAATTTATGCCGAACGTCATGTATTACAAGAGGACAGGATGCTGTATATGCAGGAAACTATGTCGCCCAGGATTCGTATCCGGCTGGGAAAAGAGGACTCCTATACGGTGAATTACAGGTGTTTCAATGGGGATGGTGAGATTACCTATATGGAAATGTTCCTTGCGCACATTGAGAGTGAGGAATCCGGGCTTCATGTGGTGATGGGGTATCGTGATGTGACGGAACATATTTTACATGTACAGGAGGAGCTTGCGAACAGGCTCAATATGGAAATGGAACTGGAGAGGGAAAAGAAGGCAAATGAGATAAAATCTTCTTTTCTTTTCAATATTTCCCATGATATCCGGACACCGATGAATGCCATCATGGGCTTCACGGATCTGGCAGTCAGACATGTCGGAGAGCCGGAGCTTTTGAAGGCATATCTTGGCAGAGTAAAGGAATCCAATCAGCATATGCTGGCACTTATTGATGATCTTCTGGAGATGAGCCGCATTGATTACGGGCGGATCGAAATAAATCCGGAGCCGTGTAATCTACTGGAAAATATCAGGCTGGTTTTAGATATGTACCGGCCACAGGCTGAAAAAAAGAATGTCTTTTTTGTGGAGGTGTTAGAGCTTCCGGAGGAAAAGGTCTATGCAGATGCACTTTGTTTCCGGCGTATCCTGGGAAATTTGATCAGTAATGCCGTAAAATTTACTCCGGAGGAGGGAACCGTTAAAATTTCCGCACGCAGGAAGGACATGCCGGATGGGGAGGGGATTTATGAATTTTCTGTATCAGACAGTGGTGTGGGCATGACTGAAGAATTTATGAAGAGGATGTTTGTAGCATTTGAGAGAGAGGAGAATTCGACAGAGTCCGGCTATGAAGGAACGGGACTGGGGCTTGCGATCGCAAAGCACCTTTTAGATGCGATGGATGGCTCGATTTCCGTGAAAAGTAAAAAGGGCGAAGGCTCTGTTTTTAAGGTAGAAATACCATTTGAGCCTGTAGGACAGGTCATGGAGCAAAATGGAGAGAAGGTAAAGCAGAAATCCGGCAGAAAGGCACCAAAAAAGAGAAGGATCCTTTTGGTCGAGGACATCGAGATGAACCGTATCCTTGCAGAGGAGCTTTTATCCGAAGAGGGATTTTTGGTAGAGTCTGTGCAGGATGGCAGTGTTGCGGTGGAGACGATAAAAAATCATTCCGCCTGGTATTATGACCTGGTCCTGATGGATATTCAGATGCCTGTAATGAACGGATATGAGGCAGCGAGGCTGATCCGGTCGATGGGGAGAGAGGACAGCATGGGAGTTCCGATCATTGCGCTTTCTGCAAATGCACATGATGAGGATAAAAAGAAAAGTATGGAAAGTGGAATGAATTCCCATGTGGCAAAGCCGTTCGATATCGACCAGCTGGTCCGCACGATCAATAAATATCTGGAAGAGGCAGAAATACATGGATGGCTCAAATGGCAGCAGCTTTCAGGCTCAGATATACTGAAAAAACACAGCACCTTTTTTCCCGGGGGTGCTGTGTTTTTTTCTGCTCCTGTTTCTCATGTCTGCTTTTTGGCTCCATCTGTCCTGCTTTGTGGGCTTGTCTTTGAAAGCTCACTGTTTTCCGTGTCCGTGGCAGTTTTCCAGTTACGTTATTTCATCATTGTCTGACCAGAGACAAGTCG
>JAFVAA010000005.1 GCA_017476305.1 Lachnospiraceae bacterium | reverse complement strand
GGGATACTGCACGCATCAGAAAAGAATTGCAAAATATCCAAAAAGAATGTGGAAAATTAGATGTCCTCGTCAACAATGCCGGCATTATGAAAGACGCATTGATCGGAATGATTTCAAATGACCTCATGCAAAATATATTTGAAACAAATGTCTTTGCTTCTATCAACCTGATCCAATACGCTTCCCGTCTGATGAAACGAAACAGCTCCGGAAGTATTATAAATTTTGCATCCATCGTCGGTGTACAGGGAAACAAAGGGCAGATGGTGTATTCTGCCTCCAAAGGCGCAGTAATCGCTATGACAAAAACCGCAGCCAAGGAATTAGCACCATTTCATATCAGGGTAAATGCCGTGGCTCCCGGTATGATTGATACCGATATGTTCCGCTCCATCGGTGAGGAACACATTGCTGAACATCTTGCCAATATCGGCATGGGAAGACTTGGGAAACCAAAGGATGTTGCAAATGCATGTCTTTTCCTTGCATCCGATCTTTCAGAATATGTCACCGGACAAATTCTCGGCATTGATGGAAGTGCACTTGTATAAGCAGATATCTCTCGTCCCCACGGCTGCTGTAAGCAGCCTTCTCCCTTGCACATCCGTGTGCATCCGTTATACCCGGAAAGGAAATTTATCTCGTTTCCGGGTATAACGCACCAAAGTATATTTCCTGCATTGGTGTGTTCGTACGATACACCATAATAGATTTGATACACCATAATAGATTTGTATCATAAATGAATTTTATACTCTCTTCAAATACTCCCCTGTACGCGTATCGATCATGATCTTATCCCCAACTTCTACGAATAATGGTACATTTACCTTTGCTCCAGTCTCCAGAACTGCAGGCTTATTCGCACCTGTTGCAGTATCCCCCTTAAAGCCCGGCTCGGTTTCCGTAACCTCTAACTCCACATTGATCTCAGGCTCTATGGCAAATACTTCCCCACCATGAGAAAGCATCTTCACCATATCATTTTCCTTGACAAACTTCATGGCATCCCCCACCTGATCTGCAGTCATATCGATCTGATCATAAGTCTCTGTATTCATGAAATGATACATATCATCACTGTATAAATACTGCATTTCCATACGTTCAATATGTGCCTGCGGGCACTTTTCCGTAGGACGGAAAGTTTTTTCTACCACCCCGCCGCTCTTAATATTTTTTAGCTTTGTTCTGACGAAGGCAGCACCCTTACCAGGCTTTACATGCTGAAATTCAATAATCTGATACACATTCCCTTCGAACTCAATCGTCAATCCATTTCTAAAATCTCCTGCTGAAACCATACTAATTATCCTCCTTGTTTTTACACTTCTAAACTATTTCCTATACTCATGAAAAAAGCTTTTTCGATTTCGTTCATGAGTATACTGCTCAAAACACATCTAATAATGAATTATACAGGATTCCCCTATTCTTTTCAAGTCCTGAAAATATCCGGCTAAATTTTTTCCACCATCTCGATAATCTGATCCGCAATCTGAAAAGGAGCATACCCATCCGTCTTGATAATGATATCTGCTGCCTCCTGATATTTGGGCTCCCTTTTTGCCATCAGCTCTGCAATATAAGGAACATTCATGTTTCCATGCAAAAGCGGTCTGTCTGTACTGTCCTTGACATGCTCATAGATTGTTTCCGGCTCTGCCACTAAAAATACAATAAGTCCTGTGCGCTTCATCTTCCTGACATTTTCCTCCCGCATCGCCATCCCGCCACCGCAGGAAACGATACACGGTGCTTCTTCTGCCAATAAATCCAAAATTCCCGTCTCCACCCCTCTAAAATACTCCTCGCCGGAATCCGCAAAAATGTCTGAAATGGCCTTCCCCTCTTTTTCTACAATCATTTTGTCCGTATCTACCTCTTTCAACCCCAGCTTTTTACTAAGCTGCTTCGAGGTGCTCGTCTTTCCCACCCCCATAAAACCAATCAAATACAGATGTCTCTTTAACTGCATCCTTTGCCCTCCCTAACCACGGTGAAGCGTATCCAAAATAGACCGAAGCCTTCCTGCTTCCAGCTGTCCCGGAGCGCTTTCCTTTCCTACGCATCCAAAAGTAACTGCAGAACCAAAGGTCTCTCCGGATACCCTGGTAATAGCCCCCAATGCTCCCATCGACATAGCAATCAAAGGCTTCTCCATAATCAACCGCTCTGCCAGACAGGCAGCTTCCATCAGCCTGAGAACATCCTCCCGCTCTTTCGGCATCACAGCCATCTTCGGGATATCTGCTCCCATACGATCTATAAACAGAAAACGCCTTAGGATTTCCTCCTGGGACGGTGTTTTTTCGAAATCATGATAAGAACCTATGAGTACCACTTTTCTTTTCAATTCATCCATGAGATCCAACATCCTTCTGTTACATACATCGGTAACCCGCCATTCTTTTTTCTGGTGCAATCTTTCATCGTATCCGCGAAAAATCTCAACGTCTATGAGCTCCACAGTCCCGCTCTCTGCCACTGCTTTTAAAAGTGTCTCATACTGTTCCCACAGTATATGCTTTTCCCCACCCTCTTTTGCCGTTCGGAAAGTAAACAAAAGGGGCAGCTCCGTCAAAATGCACTGCAGCTCCAACAGCACCTCCAGCACGCATTCCGGATTCTGCACTTCATCAAAAAAATCCGCACGCCACTCCACAAGCTCTGCGCCTTTTTCTTTCATACACTTTGCCTGTGCCAAAATGTCCCCTCGCGTTTTTTCAATGACAGGAACACAAATTTTCGGTCTGCCTGTGCCAATCTCTAAATTTTTAACCTTTATCATCCTACACTTTCCCTTAACCGTTCCTATGCAAAACGCACCAGAAAGGCATGCTTCATCCAAAGATGAATCCTGCTCCCCAAATGCGCTTTCCGTCTTTTCAATCCTCATCCAGTGCAGATGCCTTGATCCCTCCTACGATTGCAGATACTGCTGCTACAACGACGACAACTGCCACAACGACGACTCCGATCACTCCTGCTATAAAAACCATAAAATACCCTTCCTTTCTAAAAGAGAAACAGAAACCAAACCAGAATTTCTGTTTCTCTTTTCCAATCCCATCACTTTTTATCGCCAAACTTTAGTTGTTAATAAGCTTGTCCTCTTCATTGTTCCAGCTGTAGAGCTTCCGGATCTCCTCTCCCACCTTCTCAGCCGGATGCTCAGATGCGAGCTTTCTCATGGCCTTAAAGTGAACCTGACGGCCTGCATCTGACATGTCAAGCAGGAACTCTTTTGCAAAGCTTCCATCCTGAATATCGGAAAGAATCTGCTTCATAGCCTTCTTTGTATCCTCTGTAATGATCTTTGGTCCTGTAATGTAATCACCATACTCTGCAGTATTTGAGATAGAATATCTCATTCCTGCGAAACCACTCTGATAGATCAGGTCTACGATCAGCTTCATCTCATGAATACACTCGAAATAAGCATTTCTCGGATCATATCCGGCCTCACAGAGCGTCTCAAAACCAGCCTGCATCAGTGCGCATACACCACCGCAGAGAACTGCCTGCTCCCCGAAGAGGTCTGTCTCTGTCTCTGTACGGTATGTCGTCTCCAAAAGACCTGCGCGGGCACCCCCGATTCCCAGACCATATGCCTTCGCAAGCTCCCATGCATTTCCTGTGGCATCCTGCTCTACTGCGATCAGGCAAGGAGTTCCCTTTCCAGCCTGGTACTCGGAGCGAACCGTATGTCCCGGTGCCTTTGGTGCGATCATCGTAACATCCACATTTGCCGGAGGCTTGATGCAGCCGAAATGAATATTGAACCCATGTGCGAACATCAACATATTGCCTTCCTCTAAGTTCGGCTCAATATCCTTTTTATACAAATCAGCCTGCAGCTCATCATTGATCAGAATCATAATGATATCTGCCTTATTTGCAGCTTCAGCAGCAGTATAAACACTAAATCCCTGCTCCTCTGCTCTTTTCCATGACTTACTTCCTTCGTAGAGACCAATGATCACATTGCAGCCTGAATCCTTTAAATTTAATGCATGTGCATGTCCCTGGCTGCCATACCCGATGATAGCAATCGTCTTTCCCTTTAAAAGATCTAAGTTACAATCTTCCTGATAAAAAATCCTTGCATCTGCCATTTTTAAGTATCCTCCTATTTGAAAAAAAATTTATACTGCAAAACGGTTTGATAACCGTCTTTCCACTATGTTATACAGTCCATCATCCCTCCAGGTCCATATCAGATTCGTCAAACATATCTTCAGCGCCTCTGCTGAGTCCCGTCAATCCCGTCCTTACCATCTCTAAAATCTCATAACCGTCTAAAAGACCGACAAAGGCATTCATCTTATTCTGATTTCCTGTCAGCTCGATCATCATCGTTTCCAGACCAACATCCACAATCTTTGCACGAAAGATATCAGCGATTGCCACGATCTCCGGTCTCTTTTCCGGAGTGACTGCGACCGTAATCAAAATCAGTTCTCTGCAAACTCTTTTCCCATGCTGTAAAACCTTTACAGAGCGAACATCCTCCAGCTTTTCCAGCTGACGCTCAATCTGATCCAGCACTCTGTCATCGCCGCGAACCACCACAGTCATTCGCGAGAATGCAGGATTTTCCGTCTCACCCACAGTCAGACTGTCGATATTATAACCTCTGCGGCTAAAAAGACCGGAAATCCTCCCTAAAACACCAGCTGTATTATCTACCAAAATCGATAAAATTCTCTCCTTCATAACAATCCCCATTCTGCTTTATGTATCTTTTTGAACTATAAAAACACCAAATTTAATTTTAGCAATCTGTTTCCTGTTTGTCAAGAGTTCTGAAACCCTTATTATTGTTATAAACGCGGACCATTCGTCGAAAATATCTCATTCAAATTATAATTTTCTAAAAATTTCTTTTTCCAATAACCATAAGCCTTATCCCGCTCTTCCCCGGAACTTACGTCAACATCATGCAGGCACCATGGCGTCTCCTGCTTCGGAACGACGACACGGTATCCATGCTTATACATCTCCATGGACTGTGAAATATCATAAAAATGCCATCCCGTAAAAATATCCTTTCTCCAGGGTATATCCACGGATGTCGCCATCAAAAGGCCATCCACAGCTTGTACCTCCCGATACCTTCCTTCGACCGGGACCTGCAGTTCAAAAACAAAATCATTCAGAATCGCATTTCTACGGACCTTTCCACATCGCATGGCATTGTTCCACATGACCGCATCCGGGGGAAGCTGCACACTGCCGACCATTCCAATCATTCCAATATCCTCTTCCGAAAAAATATCCAGAATCGCATCTAAAAAATACCGGTTCAAAATAAAAGTATCCTGATGCAAATAGACCTTGTACCTGGCATCCGAACTTTCCATTCCCGCCTGGTATCCTTCGGTCATGGAGGAGGCACCCTCTATTGCCTGAATATCAATCTCCATCCCCCTTGGAATATGAAGATTGCGGATATAAAAGCAGCACTCTTCCAAAAATAATTCATCATTAAAGCAAATAATAAAACATATTTTCTGATTATTCATTCTTTTCTCCATACTGTTCTGCTGATTTTTCCATAATTATGTCCATGTATTTTGGACATTCCGAAGTTGCGAAGCAACTTCCATTATAAATGCAAAGCATTTATTTTTTCATAAACTTTTAACGTTTCCTCCGGACGAATCGCAGAGTATCTGATGATGTGCCTGATTGCCACATCAGACACATGGTACCTGGCTTTATATACAAACAACTCGTCGGCATACTTTCTTAAATGAGGAGTCTCTAAACGGCGCACAAGAAACTTGATACTGTGAAAATGCCTGAACCAATCCTGCCAGTCATCCGATATATCTAAAATACAGTTTTCTTCATGTTTGGAAAGCTCAGCTGCCAGAATATTTAAAAGTGCCGCAAACATAAGCGCAGTATAATAAGAATGTTCTGCCAATGCGGGCTTTAAATAATCAAATGCCTCTACGAGCCGCCGCTCTCTCATAAAACAGCTCATTTTTTCTGCATCAAAATCCATCATTTTTTCTCCTGAAATTTTCCTTTGAAGTTTTATTTATAGTACTATGATTTTCTCAAACTGTCAAACAGTTACAGGACAGCTGGACATGTCCCAAAAACTGTGCTACACTATTTTTCAAACAGCTTTTATATTTCAGTTTCCCAAAAAGCCGCTTGAAACGGGGAGGATGCCAGGCATGAAACAAATTGTAATTATTTCAGGAAATTCAGCATACAATGCACTTAATATTTTTGCAGACGAATTAGCAGAGGGATTTGCACAGGCAGGAGAAAAGTGTACTCATCTACAGCTAAGTTCAACGAATCAGTATTATTCTGCCGATGAATTTTATCAAAATTTGCACCAAATAGCAAAAGGCACACGTCTGGATCTCATCATCTCGATAAACGGCATTGCCATTGACATTATGGAAGATTTTCCTTTAAAAGATCAAATTCTGGCATTTTACGTGGACCATCCCTTTCATCACCACGAAAGATTACGGAATAACATACCGGACTGCCACTCCCTTTTTGTAGATGATACGTTCACGAAATGTGCTGCCGAAGCTTATCCTGATTGTCATGCACTGGGAACCATCCACCAGGCAGGAAGCATTCCAAAAAGGCAGGATATTCCTTTCGCTGACAGGAAAAAAAGAATTTGCTTTTTTGGCTCCTACCGAAACCTGAGAACCCAGTTGGAAGCAATCGCGAATACTCCCAGCGAAGGTCTGATTACGAATTTGATCGCGGACGGATTGGATCATCCAAATATGACAATAGAACAAATTATCATAAAAAATATTTCCGAAAACGAACACAGAAACATCTCTATCAAAGAAACATCTGAATTTTCAGCCTGCATAAATCCGGTAGAAAACTTTTTACGAGGCTATTACCGGGAAGAAATCCTTCGTACTTTACTTGCTAATGGTATTGAAATAGATATCTACGGAAGCGGCTGGGAAAATCTCGATGTCCCCGGAAAGGAAAATCTGCATTGCTTCCCTTCGGTCCCATATTTGGAAATGGCAGATATTATGACAGAATATCAATTTACGTTAAATGTTCTTCCCTGGGCAAAGGCAGGCTTTCACGACCGGCTGGCAACAGGTATGCTAAGCGGTTGTATATGCATCACCGATGATAGTACATACATCAAAAATGAGCAGCTGGCAAAAAAGGGAGTTCTCGTATACAACCTGGCAAAAGAACAGAAAATCATCTCAAGCATAAAGTATTATCTTTCTCATACAGAAGAAGCAGAAAGAGAAGCACAAAAAGCGAAAGCATACGCACGGAAAAACCATACCTGGAAGAACAGAGCGGAACAAATACTCTCTCTGCTGCATCATACGGATACAAATAATGATAATTAGCCTGCAAACAAAATCTGCTGTTTGTATTTGATACAGACAGCAGATCTTTTCTCAACTGTTATTTTTCAGCGCCCTTCCCCCGCAGATACGTTATAAACTGCTGTGCCGTCCTGCCGGAAACCCCGCCATGACTTAACTCCCACTTATTTGCCTCCGTTCTGAGCTCTTCCTCAGAAAGCGTAATCTCCGGATAACGCTTTGCCAAAGTGGTCACGATGTGATAGAACTCCTTTGGCTGAGGTTTATAAAATCCAATCGTCACGCCGAACCGGGCAGCCAGGGAGAGCTTTTCCTGCATCGTATCCGAACGATGCAGCTCATCCTGGGACATATCCGAGCGGTCGCTCCACATCTCACGAATCAGATGCCTCCTGTTCGAAGTCGCATAAATCAGGACATTTTCCGGTTTGATTTCCAGACCTCCCTCGATCACAGCCTTCAGATACTTATACTCGATTTCAAACTCTTCAAACGAAAGATCATCCATAAAAATGATGAACCGGTAGTTTCTGTTTTTAATCTCGGCTACCACTCTGGAAAGCTCCTTAAACTCATGCTTATAAACCTCTATCATCCGAAGTCCCCTGCTATAGTACTGATTTAGGACTGCCTTTATGCTGGTAGACTTTCCCGTTCCTGCATCTCCGAATAAAAGCACATTATTCGCAGCTCTTCCTTCGACGAATGCCTCCGTATTTTCTATCAGTCTCTGTTTCTGATCTTCATACCCTACCAGATCATCTAAAACCATATTTCCCGTAGTCGTAATCGGGCTTAAAATGCTTCCGTTCTCATTTTTCCCTATACGAAATGCCTTATTTAACCCAAACTTTCCCACACCGTATCTCTGGTAAAAATCCGTCACGAGCCGGTACATCTCCTCCTCATCTGCTGCCCCTTCGATACTGCTGCTCAGCTCCTGCACCTTCTCACTGACACTTTTATTAAAAATCTGCTCACTTTTTACCACCGCCTTATAGTTCAGAACAATGGTAAAGCAATTGATCCCAAGCTTCTCCTCCAAAGGTTTAAAATCATAGTCAAAAAGCTTCTTAAAAACCGCAAAATCTCCCTTTGCAAATTCATTTACGGTTCCCTCATTTGCGCCCGTTTTTTCACAGACTAAGGTAAATGGATTTTCTGTCATCGCGAGAAGAAATGCCAGATAATTATGCCACAAATTTTTATCAAATCCATAGCTTGTAGCTATGTCTAAAAGTCTGTGGATTTCTCCATAAATTTCTGCTGTCAGTTCCTCTTTTTCATATGCATTCCGCTCAAATCTTTTGCAAATATCTGCAAAACGGTATAGAAGACAATCCTCACCCAAATTTCGATAAATTACTAACTTAGAAATCAGACGATACATGATCTTTCTCCTCTCTCTGTTAATGCCGACTGCTTTCCTTCCTAAACAGAGCAGCCATGCGGTTACATTCTTTCTGGTGATTCCAATCCCAGAAGATCGATTGCAAGCTCTAAAATCTGCAGTACCAAAAGACTTAATCTCATATGTGAAGCTCGTACACCTTCCTCCTCATTCGTTACAATTTTATTTTCATGATAAAATTTATTAAAGGCATCGGAAAGCTCATAAACAAATTGACAGATTTTATGCGGTGCCTGCTCTGCAAATGCTGCCTCCACCGTTTCTGCCCACTTCGAAAGTGCAAGCATGACATCCGTCTGCGTGTGATCTGTGGCCGGCAAAATTCTCTGATGCTCCGGAAGCTCTATCCCCTGCTCCTGCAGTTTCCTAATAAGTGATTTAATACGCACAATCGTATACAAAATATAAGGTCCTGTTTTTCCTTCAAAGGAAGTAAAGCGTTCCATATCAAATACATAATCCTTTGAAGCCTGATTGGTCAAATCTCCGTACTTAATAGCTGCCAGAGCAATTTTCCCTGCCGCATCCTTTCTGGCATCCTCCTCCATCTCACGATCTTCCATTTTCTTTTCTACTTCTTCCGTAACCTCATTTAATAGATTTTCCAGGCGAAGCACTCCACCATCACGCGTTTTAAACGGTTTTCCATCCTTTCCGTTCATCGTTCCAAAACCCACGAAAATGAGATCTGCATTTTCTCCAATGATCTTTGTCTTTCTCGCACACCGAAAGACCTGTTCGAAATAGAGCTCCTGCCTTTTGTCTACGACATAAATAATCTTGTCCGGGTCAAAAAGCTTTCTCCTCTCCACGATCGTAGCCAGATCCGTCGTGTTATAGAGCGTCGCCCCGTTTGATTTTAAAATCATGCACGGTGGAATTTCCTTTTTATCCGTCTCCTCCTTTACATCGACGACCAGCGCCCCCTGATCGATATAGGCATACCCGCCATCCTTCATTCCCTGTACCATATCCGGAATATACGGCTGTGCATCTGAATCCTTTTTCCAAAGGTCAAAATCCACAGTTAATTTCGTCAATATTTTTTTCAGATCCACCAAAGAAACCTCTAAAATATGT
>JAFVAA010000004.1 GCA_017476305.1 Lachnospiraceae bacterium | reverse complement strand
TTTTTCAAGGTTCAAGGCTACGGTAAATAGGTTTGATGTATTCATGATATCCTCCTCCGAATGTATCTCTTAGTTGGATATCATTATACTACATCAGCTACACAATATGTAGTGTATTTTCACACTAAACAGCGAAAGGTCTAAAATTATCAAGACCATTACAAAAGCTTGAGGATGAGGAGTGGAATATTGACTGATTTTAATGATTATCCTATTTTTAAATAAAGAAAATGTGCTGGTTTTCATTGAATTTAAAAATGGTCGTATGGATAATTCTCAAAAATTTGCTATTCGAAAGAAAATTTATGACAGCATCATTATTTTGACAGATATTTTGAATGTAGGGGTAAGTAAATTAAGAGATAATATGGAATATATTTTAGTTTATAACGAATTTGTCAATGAAAATGAGAAAGATGTTTTAGAAAAAAAGAGATATACTGTTCAACATTCGGCTTCTTATGACTATTTCGCAAAAAGTGTGAGCAAATTAGCTAAAACAGAGTATGTTTGCTTTGGTGTTAAAAAGTTTGAAAACTATTGTTTTAGGAAAGTACATACGTATACGAAAGAGGAATTTGCAAGTTATTTACAGTGTAATTAAGTGGAAATAGTCTCGGAATGGCTTTTTGCAAATTAGGTGGAAGTCTTTTCTATAGAAGAATATAATGATAGATGCTTCTATGGATATCAGGAGAATTAAAATGAAGATGCGAAGAGGGGAGATTCGGATGGATTATATAAAAAAAGATCCTTTTGAAGAATATATAAAACAGACAGAGCCAGAGAAAAGAGAACTTGGTTATGCCTGGTATACTGCCATAGGATTGCAGGCGGTGGATGGTCTTTCTACGTCTAAATATTTAAAGGATACTGCCAAAGAAAATATTGAGGGGAAAATAACTCTTAAAGAAGCGGAGAGGCTGATTGAAGGTTATTATGAAGAAGCATCTGAAAGAGATGTGGACAGAAGACGGGAAGCAGATATTGTTTCGGCGCGCATTGCTGCTATTCTTTCGGAAAATGCTTTTACATTTTCTGTTCCACAGTACATCGGCATTCATAGAAGGCTGTTTCATGGAATATATCTTCATGCCGGAAAAATTAGAAATTATAATATATCGAAAAAGGAATGGATTCTGGATGGGGAGTCTGTTCATTATGGAAATTCGCTAGAGATAAGAGAGTTACTTGAATATGATATTCGTATGGAAAAAGAATATGCCTATCAATTAATCGATATGAAAGAAATTATTCAACATCTTGCAAAATTTATATCGGGATTATGGCAGATACATGCATTTGAGGAAGGAAATACTAGAACGACGGCGGTATTTTTTATTCAGTATTTAAGAACTATAGGATTTGATGTAACAAATGATATATTTGCAGAACATGCCTGGTATTTTAGAAATGCACTTGTCCGGGCGGATTATAATGATTTTTCGAAGGATATACGAGAAACTACGGAGTATTTGGAATCATTTTTAAGAAATTTGCTTCTTGATGAATCAAATGAGTTGAAGAATCGGTATATGCATGTTAGATGGCGTGAAAAGAAACAGGACATTGAGGAGAAAAAACAGGATATTCAAAGTGAGAAACAGGACGTTGAGGAGAAAAAACAGGACATTCAAAGTGAGAAACAGGACATTGAGGAGAAAAAACAGAACTTAGTCCTAACGGAGAAACTAAGTAATAAAACCAGACAACATATAACAGATTTGTTTTTAAAGTTTGGGTACGAAAAATTTTTTGGCAGAACGGAAGTCATGAACATATTAGGTATTACAGCTTCTCCAGCATCCATGTTAATTAAACGAATGTTAGAGTTACAGCTGATTTATCCGATGAAGGGAAAAGGAAAGGGAAAATATTTATTTAGACGGGAAAGCATAGGATGAGGAATGGAATATTGTTTAATTTCTATGATTATCCTATAGGAAAAGGAGAAAACACATGTCAGTAGAAAACGGAACATGGATCATGCGCGGACTTGCCTGGGAGGATCCCTACCGGATCCGCACATGGGAGGAGCTTGTGAAATGGATTGATGAAGTGGGATTTCTTCCCCTTTTTGCAAATGAAGTGAAAGGCTTTTCTGTGGAGGAGCATGTATCACCGGACTTTTGGTGGACAGGCATAAAAGAGGAGGATCCCTGGGAATGGCGGGAGCTTATTGCGAAGAGCAGGCGGGTGGCTTATGGGAAATTTTTTGATAAAAAGGCCGGGTTTGTCAGTATAGAGTGGCTGCCATATTTTGCGAATTTCCGGCGTGATGGGTATGATTTTGATGCGCGGTGGGAGGATGGGTTAGCGAACCGGCGTGAGAAAAAGATTATGGATTTACTTACTGCGCAGGATGAAGACGGGGATATTATTTGGAAGGAGGATCAGATTTTGTCTACCGTTTTGAAAAAGCAGGCAGGTTTTGGCAAAGGCGGTGAAAAAAATTATCCGGGTATCATTACGGGGCTGCAAATGCAAACCTATCTGGTGATTGTGGATTTTCACAGAAGGGTGAATAAAAAAGGGGCAGAATATGGAATGCCGGTGTCAGTGCTTCTTCCGCCGGAGGCGATCTGGGGGTATGAGACTGTGACGGCAGCATATGGCGAAAAGCCGGAGGTGTCTTGGCAGAGAATTTTTGACCGGGTGCGGGAGCTTTGCCCGGAGGCAGATGAAAAGGCGGTCATCAGGCTGATTGGGAAGTTACTATTCACAGAAAAATGACTTATCAGATATAACAATTCATACAACAGTAAAAGTGGTTTAAAATCAAAGGCTTAGCACGGTTTTCATAGAAGGGCAGCTTGCATAAAAAGCAGTCC
>JAFVAA010000124.1 GCA_017476305.1 Lachnospiraceae bacterium | reverse complement strand
CCTCGCACATCCGCTGTCCTCTGGTTTTTTCAGGAGTCGGCTGAATGCAGGCGGCGTATAGAAAATCCAGCTTTACGAGGTCAAAGCCCCACAGATCCAGTACATTATGAAATACCTCTTTCAGATATGCTCTTACAGAAGGATTTTCTAAATTCAGGGTATAAAACTTCGTCCAGTTATTTCCGGCACAAAGCGGCTTCCCGTCCTCTCCGCGTTCCAGCCAGTCCGGATGCTCCCTGTAGCACATGGAATCTGTTTCACAGACAAATGGTGCCAGCCAAAGCCCTGCCTTCATTCCGGTCTGGTGAATCTTATCCACGACAGGCTTTAGTCCGTTCGGGAATTTTTTCACATCGATGGAAAGCCAGTCTCCCACATGCGTCTGAAAACCATCGTCGATCTGGAAGATATCCCAGTCCTGCTTTGTTTCTACTGCTGCGGAAAGATTATCTAAGATGATTTCCTCGGAAATATTCTGGTAGTGGTTGTACCAGCTGGTATAGCCGGTCATGGGCCGTCCCTTTGGCTTCTGGATCTTCATCTTTCGGAAATAAGCATCAAACACTTCATTTTCCGAACCGTTTAAATTCGTCAGATGAAAAAGCGTCCATTCCTTATCAACATGAAGTCCCTTGCAATCCTTCTCTATCTGCATTTTCTGTTTTTTCACGTCATAGTAGAAAACCGTGTAGCCTTCTCTCTCGCTAAGGGAGCCGAGGAAACGGTACTGCTCGCCCATACGGAAATAGCAGTAGGTAAATCCATGAAACTGTCCGGAGGAGACCGGGCGTTTCGTAAAATCATAATCACCATACGGACGCAGATGATAATTTTCGACGATTTTATTCATAAATCCTGCCATCACGTGTTCTTTGTGATGTGGCAGCTTTTCATGTGAATCCGTCCAGGACTGATAGCCATTCATAAAAATACTTTCCGGCTTTTTTGCGTTTCACAGGTATTCCAATGGAAAGGAAAGACGTACGGATTCTATCACCAGTGGATGAAAAGCGGTATCTGGTGAAAGCTCCTCCCTGGCTTTTGGAAGAAAGCGGATTTTTAGATCGTTTCCGTTTTCCTCCCATTTCACATCGAAAAGGGGATGGCTGCCATTTTCTTTGAACTCTGTAGAAAAGGTTTTTCCGTCTGCCTGCCCCTTGATCTGTAAGACCATATTTTTCATAGCAATCCTCATTTCTGCGTGATTTATCACGCTGTTGTCTGCCGCATTGGAAACAATTTTTGCTTTCACCATCGAAAGCAAAACGCTGTTTCTGCAAATTTGCACGATAAAGCCGTTTATGGCTTTATTTTATCATATTTACTGCATTTTTGCTAGTATAACTTCATGGAGGACAGGGGCTTCAAAAATAGCAGTCCTGCTGTCATCCGGGGAAACAGGATAAAAAAATCGAGGATAAAGTGCTGAAAATGAATAGCAATCTTTATCCTCGCAAAAATCTAAGCATCCTTTTATTTTTGCAAATGACAAAAATAATTTTCCTGATGAAAATTAATCATAGTCATCATAGTCATCGTAGTCATCGTAGTCATCATAATTATTTTCGCTGTAGGACGAATAAACCTCAAATCCATAATCCTCCAGATCCATATCCAGAGCATCTGACAAAAATTCATCAAACATGCTCAGTGCTGTTTCTGCTGTATAGAAAGGAATATCGCCATAGTCATCTGCATCTTCATCAAATTCAAGATCCCACTTGCTGCTAAATTCAGAGATATCATCAATATAGGCTTTGGAGGTCACGAACGGATCATCCTCGTCATCCTCGTACAGATCCCAGACCACTTTAGCGGATCCGTCTTCAAATAACTGGAGGGAAACCCCGCTGTAATAAGGCTCATCGCCCATCGTGATATCATATCCGGCGGTCACCTCTATCTTATTATCATAATAATATACGTTGCTGTAGATATCTTCACTTTCATCGTCGTTTGAGACATATAGATCGCCTTCGCTATCCCGGATGCCATATTCTTCGATGTAAGCAGCCACATCTGAAAAAGCGGTATCCCCTGCCGGTAAAACTACTTTTACAGAGCAACGAAGTGTCTGGGAGCCGATCTTTGCTTTAATATATGCAGTTCCTTCCCCCTTTGCCGTCACATTTCCCTTCTGTGTGACGGTGGCAACGGTCTTCTTCGTAGATGACCATTTGATCTTTGCGTTCTTCTTTGCCTTGACTACCTTGAGTTTGGCAGTATCTCCCACCGTGAGTGACAGGCTGGTGGCCGAAAGCTTATACTTTTTTGCTGCCTGTGCTGTCTTTGCCTGCGGCAGGAGCCCTATGGACAACCCTGTCAGAACAAATGCAAATACCAATACACCGGTCAAAACCCTGCTTTTAAATATTTTTTTCATAACAAAACCTCCTTCAGGCGATACAAACAAATGCATAGGAAAATAAATCCTTTTCTGCATCTGATGCAAAAAAATTTAAAGTGCTTTTTGGTTAAAATATTATAGAATATTATATATTTTTCACAATTTTCTGTCAATTTTATTTCAAATCCATTTCACCCTTCTGGTGCCCGATTTCGCACTTTGCTATGTACCGGCGACCCCATACAGTCTCCAAAGTACCTTCGGTACGATGCACAAATATACAGATTACAGTTTCCTGCTTTTAGATGTTGGCTAAACTAAATGACATTGAAGGGTGAACTGTTACACCGACAATTTATTTATCCTGTGAAGTTCCGGCCGAAAGGTTGAAAAAAATTTTTTTATATCGTATAATATAAAAGGTTGCAGTATGTCCCTTTCTCGCACTTTGACAGAAGAAGGGACGATAGAATGAAATTGCAGTAGAATCCATTCAATTTATATAATTTTGGAACAGAGGAGGTAAAAAACGTGGCGAATTTTATTGTAGCGGGAATCACACAGATGGAGACGATTATCAAGGTGGAATCCTTTCCTATCAAATATGCGCCATTCACAGAGGCGCATGACACCATTTATATGGCAGCAGGAGGAGATGCGTTCAATGTATCCCTTGCTTTAAAAAGTCTCGGAAATGAAATCAAGTTCATGACGGTAGTAGGAAAGGATCAGAACATGAATGCGTTCAATCCGCCTGACCGCCGGATCACGCTTCCGACGGAGCATGTGCTTCCGGTCTTAAAGGAAACACCTGCAGAGATTTTTTTCTATGATAATAAAAGAAAGCAGCAGGTGTTCGAGGATCTGAAGGATATCCGAAATGCAGAATACGATATGGAGCTTGTGGAGCCGATTGCCAAGGATGTGGATATGGTGGTACTTTCCAATGCGAATTTCTGCAGACCATTCATAGATATTGCAAAGAAAAATAAAAAGAAGCTGGCAGTAAAGATCCACCAGTTCAATAAGGAAAAAGAGATCTACAATGAGGATTTCCTGTCCAATGCAAATATCCTGTATTTCAGTGACAATACCATTGAGGAGGATCCGCAGGAGTTTGCAAAGGGCATTGCAGAAAAGTATAATACGGATATCATCATTGTGGGATTGGATGAAGGCGGTCTGGTCCTGTATGACAGGGAGAAAAAGCTGAATGTCAAGTATAATCCGGTAAAGACAAAGGATGTCGTAAATGGTGCCGGTGCAGGAAATGCTGCATTTGCCTGCTTTCTCCACTATTATTTAAAGGTAAAGGATTCCTCGCAGGCAATCCGTATGGCACTTCTGTTCTCTGCTCATAAGATCGGCTATATGGGAACCTCCTATGGTTTCATGTCAGAGCAGCAGATGCAGCAGTGGGAGAGCCTGATCTTTGACCGCAGAGGAATGTAAAAAATTTTCTTGACTTTTTTGAAAATTATATGTTATACTAGCAGACATCGAGTAGCGAAGAGCGTAAATCCAGATTTGGGTTTGCGCTTTTTCTTTTTTTTCTTTATAGGAAACTTCGTTCCCTATAAAGAAAAAACGCTCCAATGCACCCAAAGGGCACTATGGGATGTGAGCAGAGGTGTAAAAAGACAGAATTTTTAAAAAGAGCTGCATATTTATATGCAGGGATGGAGGTAAAGATGGTAGAAGAAAAAAAACAGGAAACAAATAAAATGGGAACGGAGCCTGTAAAAAAGGTCCTTTTGTCGATGGGGATTCCGATGATCCTGTCGATGGTCCTACAGGCGTGCTATAACATTGTAGACAGTATGTTCGTGGCGAGAATACCGGATACAAATGGGATTACGGATGCCGGAGAGCATGCGGTCCATGCACTGACGCTGGCATTTCCGGTGCAGATGCTCATCGTGGCTTTTGCCATCGGTACCGGAGTAGGGGTCAATGCACTGCTCGCCAGAACCCTGGGTGCCAGGGATTTCAAAAAGGTGTCACGGATTGCGGGAAATGGAATTTTCTTAGGGCTTCTGATTTACGTGGTATTTTTAATCATAGGACTTTTGGGAATCAATGTCTATCTGGAAAGTCAGACCGCAGACCAGATCACATTGTCCATGGGAAAAACATATTTAAAAATCTGTACATACCTGTGTCTGGGAAATATCATGTTTGGAATCTATGAAAAGCTCTTACAGTCTACCGGAAGATCTGTCTTTTCTACTGCTGCGCAGATTGCCGGTGCGGTGACGAACATTGTCTTAGATCCTGTCCTTATTTTCGGCTGGGGCATCTTTCCGCAGATGGGGATTGCCGGAGCAGCATGGGCGACGGTTATCGGACAGTTTGTATCTATGATTGTGGCAGGGGTGCTTCATCACACGAAAAATAAAGAGGTGGGATTTCAGTTTTCCTATTTGAAGCCAAAAGCTTCTATTATAAAAGAGATTTATCAGATTGGACTTCCGGCGATTATCATGCAGGCACTGATGTCCTTCATGACCTATGGAATCAATCTGATCTTTGGGGCTGTGTCTGCCAGCGCAGTGACGGCATACGGGATTTTTTATAAAATTCAGCAGTTCTTATTTTTCGCAGGCTTCGGGCTTCGTGACGCGATCACACCGATTGTTTCCTTTAATTACGGAATGGGAAAGAAGAAGCGTGTCAGACAGGGAATCCGCTATGGGCTTCTCTATACGGAGATTATTATGGTGGCAGGAATCGTTGTGCT